>JAYSON010000137.1:0-17440 GCA_043722725.1 Chloracidobacterium sp. | reverse complement strand
GGAAAAGCAGCTGCCAACGAGATAAACAGAAAAATATTGCCTTTCGTCGATATCGTGTTCGGAACGATCTTCGAGGATTTTCAGCCATCCGTAAGTAAGTTCGACAAAAAAGCCTTCGGCTTGGCGGCTGCCAGGATGCAGGAAGAATTTCCCAACCTTAAAATAATTGTTTCGACGCTGCGAGATGTTGCGAGTGCCGGCCGGCACAGCTTCGGCGCGGCATGTTTCGCAAAAAGCCGCGTTACGGTTGCCAAACAATATCGACATTTTGACGTTTTTGACCGGGTAGGAAGCGGGGACGCATTCGTTTCCGGCTTTCTCCATTCGCTGCTCGGTAATCAGGATGAAATGGCTGCCCTGGATTGCGGCGCGGCTCACGCTGTATTAACGATGACAACGCCTGGCGACAATTCTTCCGCTACAGTTTCCGAGATCGCGGCATTAATGCGGGACGCGAGCGCCGTCGTTAAACGGTAGCAGAGTGGCTACACATGAATAAACAAGCTGTCCTTAAGCAGATCGAATCCATTCGCATAGTCCCGGTCATTAGGACTGGTACAAAAGAAGGCGCCCGGGAACTCGTTTCCGCAATAGTTGAAGGGGGCATCAAATGTGTCGAAATAACGATGTCCGTTCCGAATGCGGTCGATCTGATAAGTGAATTGAAGACTGAGTTCGGCAGCACACTCACCGTCGGTGCTGGAACCGTGTTAGATGAGACGACTGCGCGGAACTGCAGTGATGCCGGTGCAGCATTTATCGTTACACCGTTTTTGAATTTTGAGGTAATCGAATTTTGCAGGGAAGCCCAGGTCTTGATTTGCGCAGGAGCCCTGACGCCCACGGAAATTTTTGCGGCCTGGAGAGCGGGAGCCGACGTCGTTAAGGTTTTCCCTGTTCGGTCAATGGGCGGAGCAGACTATCTTAAAGCTTTAAGAGCACCGTTTCCGGATATAAAATTACTGCCTACGGGAGGCGTTACGGTCGACAATGCCGCCGAATTTCTTAATTCCGGAGCGATTGCCGTCGGGGTTGGTGGTGCAATTTCGAATTGGGATGTACTCAACGTGAACGGCAGGACGGAGATCGTTAACCTGGCACGGCGTTTTCAGGAAATTGCTTGTACGGGGTAGTCAAGGAAATCGAATAGGTAAAAACTAGCTAAAAATCGACGGCGATGGCGGGAACTGCCGAAAAATACTGGCAAAGCGGCGAATACCCCGTACTTGTACGCGAGAATCGCTGAAATAGCCTGCCCGACCGGACCAAGAAGAACCGATAAGGCGACCATCCGGGTTTTTTCCGTCGCCGAAAGGTTACATAACTGCGTAATTGTCGTGACAAGCGCGGTGAGCAGCCCCTAAATAGTAAAGGACCCCGCGAATGCAGTTGTCGAAAGAAATAGGGCGCCTGGCGGGCCCGGCCTGAATTTATCGGTCATACGTTAATGTCTTTAAATATCAAATCGGGCGGCTTCATTTCGCCCCACTTTTGGCACGCGAGTGCTTCACCAATTTCCGCAACACGCCACCTAATGCACCCTGGATCAGTCGAAAAAAAGAAGCGTCAAACAGAAACTCCTAACTTGTGGATATATTGGCTCCGCAGGTAAGACTCGAACTTACAACCCTTCGGTTAACAGCCGCTTACCTTTTGTAACATACGATATCATACGTTATCAAACGAAAGTTCATAAGTGACTGTAACCTTCTGTTGCCTCTTGATTTAGGGCCGTTTCCAGTCGTTTCCTGTATCATGCGATATCATAGATTATCATCGTAGTCATAGATAACTTCCTAGATAACCGGATCCATTAGGATTTAGATCTGAATACAGGGTTCGGGATAGTTTTCCTGCAATATAAACGCTGCAGACCGAAATAAGGTCGAAGAACGCGTGTGGCTAACTTGATATGAAAGGGAGTGGTCTTCGTAAGCCTTCTCGATCGCCTGGATCATGAGGAACCGTCCAATTCGGGCATCGGCATCTTCGGGGTGATCTTCTATGTCTATCGGTCCTGGCACCGTCATTTCGTTTCCAGGGCTTTTGATCGATCCGTTTGGAATAAAGATCGGGCCATCGACTCATACTGCTCGTAAACCTTTGCTGAAGCTCCACAAATGTTCCCTAACAAGTGCTATAATTCCCGGAATCCCAAAATAAGATGCTTACCGTCGGCGAAAATATTTCGCATTATAAAATAATCTCTACCATCGGTGCGGGCGGAATGGGCGAGGTCTTTCTCGCTCAAGACACAAGGCTCGACCGCAAGGTCGCACTGAAAATATTACCGTCCGAATTTGCCGAAGATAAAGATCGAATGAGCCGTTTTCTGCGTGAGGCGAAATCTGCCTCCTCGCTCAATCATCCGAATATTATTACCATCCATGAGATCGGCGAATCCGACGGCACGCATTTCATCGCCACGGAATTTATTGACGGCAAGACTTTAGGCGAATATTCAAAAGCGAATCCGCTGAATTACAGATCGGCGCTCGATATAGCGATACAGGTTGCTTCGGCACTCGACGAAGCACATCTCGCGGGGATTGTTCATCGGGATATAAAGCCTGAAAATGTGATGGTTCGCGAGAATGGCCTCGTAAAACTGCTCGATTTTGGGATCGCCAAACTGTCGGTCGCTTCTCCGTCAGCGAATGCATCGAGCGAAGATGCGACGGCGATCAAAGGTGGAACAGCACCCGGGATCGTGATCGGCACGGCAAATTACATGTCGCCCGAGCAGGCAAAAGGTAAAGAGGTTGACGCACGTACCGATATTTTTAGTTTCGGGGTCGTCTTGTATGAAATGATCGCGGGACAGCTTCCCTTTGAAGGCGAAAATGCTCTGGAAATGATCGGGGCGGTCCTGCATAAAGAAGCGAAGCCTTTAGAACCGGACGTTCCAACTGAAATTTCTAAACTCATAAGCAAATGTTTGCGAAAGAATCGGGACGAGCGTTATCAAACCATAAAAGACGTCGGCAATGATCTGAAGGATGTGAAGCAGGAATTAGAACTCAAGAATCTAATGGAGCGAACCGCTTCGCCTGACAAACCAGAGCCGAAAACCCAGATCCTGCACGCGACAACGGTTACCGAGTCAGAAGATCGATCAACCTCAAGTGCCGAATACCTCGTCTCGCAGGTCAAACATCACAAAAAGGGCTTTCTGTTGGGCCTCGCGTTGTTGGTACTGGTGATCGCAGGGATTGCTTTCGTCATTTACAAATTCGCGTTGCGAAAGGACACCGCGGCGCCGTCTTTCGAGTCGATGAAGATCACAAAACTCACTGACACCGGCAAGGCCGGGAGTGCGGCGATCTCGCCCGACGGCAAGTACGTCGTGCATGTAAAGGAAGATGCGGGCCAGCAGAGCCTCTGGGTCGTGCACATCGCCACGGGCAGCAACGTCCAGATCATCCCGCCCGCCGAGTTGGTTTATGGAAGAATGACGTTCTCGCCTGACGGCAGCTACATTTATTTCTGCAGAAAGGACAAAAATGAAGCTAACATCTCACTCTACCAGGTGCCCGTTCTCGGCGGCGACCCGAAAAAACTGAATTCGAATGTCGGCAGTCCGGTCACGTTTTCACCCGATGGCAGGCGGGTCGCCTTTGTCCGCATTCAGCAAGACGATAGCACAATGATGATCGCTAATGCGGACGGCACCGGAGAGCAGCCCCTCGCGACAATTAAGAGTCCTGAGTCTTTTAAGAATGTCGGGCCGGCGTGGTCGCAGGACGGAAAGGTGATAGCTACGGCCGCTGTGAGCAACGACGGGCGCCTATACCAGAATATAGTTGAGATACGAGTAGAAGATGGAGCAGTCAAGCCGATCGGTTCTCAGAAGTGGTTCAATGTTAGTCGAGTTGCCTGGCTCGCGGATGGCAGCGGGCTGATCGCAGCCTGTATCGAGATGAGTTCAAACTCGTCTCAGGTTTATCAGATCTCCTATCCGAGCGGCGAAGCCAGAAAGATCACTAACGACCTGAACGACTATCGCGATGCGAACCTGACTGCTGATACGGGCTCGATGGTGACGGTACAGGTGAACCGCGTTTCGAACATCTGGTCGGCGCCGGACGGCGATGCGAGTCACGCCCGGCAGCTGACACACGGCTCTAATAAATATGACGGCGAGCTCGGCCTCCAGTGGACTCCCGATGGAAAGATCGTTTACACACCTCGATCACGAGTATCGCTCCGAACGTCTGGATCATGAACGGAGACGGCGGCAATCCACGACAATTGACGCAAAACGACGGCCGGTATCCGGCGGTCTCGCCTGATGGCCGCTACATCGTTTTTAGTTCTCAGCAGGCCGAATCGGACACCATTTGGCGGATGGACATTGACGGCGGCAACCGCAAGCAACTAACCGAAAAGGGAGGCTTGCCAAGTTTTTCAGCTGATGGGCGATGGGTGATCTATTCAACTTCTGCGTCGGGACGAAATAGGATATGGAAGGTCTCGATCGACGGCGGTGAACCCACGCCGCTTACAAACAACCAGTCGGTTCAGTCGGCCGTCTCGCCCGACGGAAAGTCGATGGTCTATCTTTATCGTGAGCAGGAGAACTCACCGTGGCGAATAGCCATCATCCCGTTTGAAGGAGGACAACCCGTCAAGTTGCTCGATGTTCCCCCTGGCTACAACACAGCCGTGATCCCTTTCACCGCAGGCAGAGTGGTTCCTCAGGCGGTTCATTGGCTGCCCGATGGTCGCTCGCTCGCGTACATCGTCACCCGCGACGGCGTCTCGAACATCTGGAGTATGCCGATCGACGGCGGTGCACCAAAACAGTTGACCAATTTCACTACCGATCAGATCGCCTGGTTCGACCTCTCCCGCGACGGCAAGCCAACCCTCTTCTCACGCGGAGCCACGACCAAAGACGTCGTCCTGATCAGCGGATTCAGGAAATGAAGGAGGCGGAATAGAATCTTATGAAACGATGCCCTGAATGCGGTAGGAACTACAACGACGATTCGATGAGCTTCTGTCTCGATGACGGAGCAGAATTGCTTTTCGGCCCTGCGTCGATGGATGAACCCGCGACCGCGATCCTGCATTCGACGGCGGCCCCCGGTGAGGCTCCGACTCGCGCTCAAATTCACATGACCGACCAGACGGCGATCTTGCCGACAGGGACGGGCGATATTGTTCCAACACCTCGCGGCCTCGACAAGCGACTATTTGCCGTTCCGCTCTTGCTCGCAATAGTTATTCTCGGTGGATTTTTTGGTTATCGTTATCTCAAACCTACCGGGACCGAACAGATAAATTCCATCGCGGTGCTTCCATTTGAAAACAGGAGCGGAAATGCTGATACAGATTATTTATCGGATGGACTGGCGGATTCGTTGATCTATCGCCTTTCTCAGCTCCCGAATCTTAAAGTCAGCCCGACCAGTTCGGTCATGAGGTATCGTGGCAAGGACACGGATGTTGCCCAGATAGCAAAGGAGCTTAAGGTTGATGCGGTCATGTCGGGCCGATTGACCCAGCGCGGCGATGACCTCTCAATTAGTGTTCAGTTGATCGATTCCCGCAGCGAAAAGGTCTTATGGGCCGAGCAATACGATCGAAAAATGGCCGATCTGCTGGCGACGCAACGTGAGATCGCGACGACAATTACGCAAAAGCTGCAATTGAAACTGGCCGGAACGGAAACTAAGGGCATCACAAAAAAATACACCGACAACAACGAGGCATATCAGCTCTATTTAAAAGGCCGATTCCACTTTGCCAAGCGAACGAAGGAAGATGTTCTGAAAAGCATCGATTATTTTCAGCAAGCTATAAAACTAGATCCGAACTTTGCATTGGCTTACGCGAGGATCGCCGAGGCATACAATCAAATGCCTAACTACCCGTACCTTTCGCCAAATGAGGCATTTCCAAAGGCAAAGGCAGCAGCGCGACGGGCATTAGAAATCGACCCGTCGCTGTCTGAAGCTCATGCCGCACTTGGGAACACACTCAATTCCTACGATTGGAATTGGACTGAAGCCGAAAGCGAATTCAAACAGGCGGTCGAACTTGATCCTAACAGTGCATCTGCTCATTATCGCTACGGGGTGGAGTATCTTATATCGATTGGGCGTTCTGACGAGGCAATTGCTGAAGTAAAACGAGCATTGGAGATCGAACCGCTCGATCTGAACATGGTAGCGAATTTGGCTAGGGTTTATCATTATGAACGGCAGCCCGACAAGGCGTTGGAGCAAGCCAAAAGAGCGCATGACCTCGAACCCAATTTCGTGATCGGCCGTCTGTCGCTCGGGATGGCTTATAACGGCAGCGGACTGTATGACGACGCGATCCGACTCAGTGAAAATTCGCTTCAATCCGACCCAGGATACCAACATATGCTTTGGATTGGCGGATACGCCTATGCCAAAACGGGTCGCCGCCGCGAAGCCGAGGAGGTCATCGGAAAACTTAGAGAAATAGCAAAAACTCAGTATGTCATTCCCAGCTTCGCTGCCTCTATTTATGGTGCCCTTGGTGATAAAGACAAAGCCTTTGCCGAATTGGATAATGCCTTAGAGCAGAGGGATTCGTGGCTAAAATGGATCAAGGTTGACCCTTTATGGGATACCCTACGAGATGACCCGCGATTCAAGGCTACGCTAAAACGAATGAATCTGCCGGAATAGAATTTTATGAAACGATGCCCTGAATGCAGGCGGGATTATTACGACGACACGTTGCTGTATTGTCTCGACGATGGAAATGCGCTGCTCGAAGGCCCTGGGACGGCTTCGGGTGGAGATGAGCCAGCGATCTTGCACTCGACGGCTGCTCCGGGGGAGGCTCCGACCCGGGCCCAAATCAATACCACTGACCAGACCGCAATTCTCCGCACTGGAGCGGAGGCGGAGCCTCAGGAAAGTTTTGGCGGCCTATCGGAGAAGCAGAGCTTCTCCGCAAATAGAGCGGCAAAGCCGCTGGCTGCGTTGGTTGTGGTTCTTATCATTCTTGTTGGTGGATTCTTCGGTTACAAATATTTCTCGCCTGCCAAACAGATAAATTCCATCGCCGTGATGCCGTTTGTTAATGAGAGCGGTAATGCTGATGTTGAATATCTTTCGGACGGGATGACGGAAACGCTTATCAAGAGTTTGTCGGAGCTGCCGAATCTGAATGTCAAACCGCGTTCGTCGGTCTTTCGTTACAAAGGCAAAGATACCGAGATGAAAACTATCGGCAAAGAACTTAATGTCGAGGCGATTTTGAATGGCAGAGTAATTCAGCGTGGCGAACAATTGACGCTTAGTTTGGAATTGATTGATGTGCAAAACGACAAAGTGCTGTGGACTGAAAGCTACGGGCGCAAGCAATCCGACCTTGTTTCCCTGCAAAGCGAGATCGCCAAAGATGTTTCGGCCAAACTCAAATTAAAACTTTCGGGTGTGGACGAAGCAAAAGTAACCAAAACCTCAACGGCAAACCCTGAAGCGTATCAAGCGTATTTGAAAGGACGTTATTACTGGAACCGGCGAACGGCCGAAAATCTCAAAAAAGCGATCGAGCAATTCAAAATTGCGACTGACCGAGACCCTGATTATGCACTAGCTTACGCCGGTCTCGCCGATTGCTACGCGCTTTTGAACGAATATTCGGGAGTTCCGGTAACGGAGGCTGCTCCGCAAGCAAAAACCTATGCCGAGCGTGCGATAGCGATTGACGGGTCTTTAGCAGAGCCTCACGCTACTTTAGGAAATATCAACAGACAATTGTGGCAATGGGCGGAAGCGGAAAAGGAATTCAAGCGCTCGATCGAACTCAATCCGAATTACGCCACTGCCTATCACTGGTATTCAATAACCCTCCTTTATTTGGGACGTAAGGACGAGTCGATGGCAATGATTCAGCGAGCACACGAGCTTGATCCGCTGTCGAGCATTATCAGCGAAACTGTTTCGTGGGTGCAGCTATCGCAGAACAACCATCAGGCGAGCATTGATAATTCAGTCAAGCTTATCGAACTCGATCCGAACTTTGGATTTGCCTACGATCTTTTGGGCCTGTCATATCTGAAAGCAGGGCGCAACGCCGAAGCCGTCGCCGCTTGTGAAAAAGCGGCGCAATTAACCGATAGATCAGGTCTTGTTCTCACCAACTTAGGCTACGTTTTTGCCGCAACGGGAAAACGAACCGAGGCTCTCGCCGTTATCAAAGAACTCGAAGCGAAATACACGCGAAAGGAAGCGAACGGAGTGTCCGTCGCCGCGGTGTATGCGGGATTGGGTGAAAAAGACAAGGCGTTTGAATGGTTAGAGAAAGACTTTCAAAATCGAGACGGGTACTTACCAGACATTACGGTTTCAATTCCACTCGAATCTCTCCGCGACGACCCGCGATTTAAGGACCTGCTGAAACGGATTGGTCTGCCGGAATGAAACCGAAAGGATTTGAATAAGAATTTGTTCTTGAGGTCCCATTTCAATTGCCACCAACTTCAGCTCGTAGAATGGTTAGATATGCACAGTGGCTTTAGCCGAACTTCGGAGGAGGGAACTCGTCCCCTTTGCTTAGCTAAAGCACTAAGGACCTTTTGATTTGATTCTTTGATATTCGGCGGAAGCCCTTGTCTTTTTATTAGGTTATCCTCCAACTGAAGTTGGAATAAAGAATATGAACCGAAGAGAATTTAGCTTGTCCCTGCTTGCGGCCGTACCCGCCCTTGCGATATCTGCACAACAAACGCCGCCAAAACTACGCGTTAACGGTGATCGTCTTAATGCGCACCTGGTAGAACTCGCGAAGTTTGGCAAAACGCCTGAGGGCGGCACAAGTCGTGTTGCCTACTCCGATCTTGACCTCGCGGCGCGCCAGTACGTGGAGGGTCTGATGCGTGAGGCGAAACTCGACGTTTCGATCGATGCCGCGGGAAACATCGTCGGACGCCGGGCGGGGAGCGACGCGACGCTCAAACCGCTGATGATCGGTTCGCACATTGATTCCGTACCGTCAGGCGGTATGTATGACGGGCAGGTCGGGTCGATGGGAGCTGTTGAGGTGGCGCAGACGTTGGCCGAGAACAACGTGCGACTGCGGCATCCGCTCGAGGTCGTCATTTTTCAAAACGAAGAGGGCGGAACGCGCGGCAGCGCAGCCATTTCGACAGGTCTGACGGCGAAGGACCTTAACGTCGTGACGAGCAGCAAAAAGACCATCCGCGAAGGCATAAAATTTATCGGCGGCGATCCGGAAAAGCTCGCCGGTGCAGTCCGTAAGAAAGGCGACCTTGCGGGATACCTGGAACTGCACATCGAGCAGGGCGGCACTCTTTATCAGGAAAAGATCGATATTGGTGTTGTCGAAGGCATCGTCGGCGTTTACTGGTGGGACGTGACGGTTTCCGGTTTTGCCAATCACGCCGGCACGACACCGATGAATCAGCGGCACGACGCGTTGCTCGCGGCGGCAAAATACATCGAGGCTGTAAATCGCATCGTCACGTCCATACCAGGCCGTCAGGTCGGCACCGTTGGAAAGATCCAGGCGTTTCCGGGAGCCTACAATATTATCCCGGGACGGGTCGAAACCAGTCTTGGGCTGCGTGATCTGGACGGCGCCAAGGTGCAGATGATCTTTGAGAAGATACAGGCCGAGGTGCGACAGATCGAGGAGGCGTCGGGGACAAAATTCGAATTCAAACAAACGAGCGTTTCCCGGCCGGCTCTGACCGACGAGCGTTTTCGCAAGGCGATCGGTGATTCTGGCCGGAGTTTAGGGCTTAGCACCAGACTGCTTCCGAGCGGCGCCGGGCACGACGCGCAGGAGATTGCCGACATCTGCCCTATCGGCATGATATTTATTCCAAGCCGCGACGGCATCAGCCATAGCCCGCGAGAGTATTCGCGGCCCGAAGACATTACAAATGGCTCAAACGTCTTGCTTCTATCCTTGTTAAAACTTGATCAATAGGTCGCCGGCGATATCGTTATTTTTGAAAATGAATAAGGAATTCACAGCCAACACAACAATTTCACATTACCGAATCGTCTCGAAGATCGGAGCATGCGGCATGGGGGACGTCTATCTTGCCGAAGACACGTTGCTCCATCGAAAACTTCCGCTAAAGTCCTGCCCACAGACGTTGCTTCGAATAAAGACCGCATGCGTCGGTTTAATCAGGAAGCGGTCGCGGCAGCAACTCGCAATCATCCGAATATTGCTCACGTTTACGAGATCGGCGAAGCGGACGGCGTTCATTTTATTGCGATGGAATTTATCGACGGCGTGACGCTGCGCGACAAGATCCACCGCGACCGCCCCGATCTGAGAAAGGTCATCGGCTATTTTGCAGCATGTTGCCAGGGCCCCCTGGCGAAAGCTCATTCCGCCGGGATCGTCCACCGCGACCTCAAGCCCGAGAACATCATGGTGACGCGTGATGATTACACCAAGATCCTCGATTTTGGCCTCGCAAAGCTGATCGAGCCCGACAACGCATTCGGAACCCGTGATCCGGCGAGCAGCGAAATGGCGACCGCGATCGAAAATCGCGTCTTACCAGTTGAGACTGCCGATAGAACTCGACAAATCTGCAAATCGCGAATACTGTCGACCTGTTCAAAATAGGTTGTTCGAGTGAACGAGCCGGTCGCTCATTCCGTTAAAAACAAAATGGTGGAATGGCAGCACCGAATACCAATAGAGCCTGCCGAGCAGACCGCGCGGGCGGAACGTCGCCGTCTGCCGGAGAAACGGCCTCGCCTGCTCTCGCGACATCATTTCGTAATGGACGACCAGATGCTTGAACGTCTGACGCTTATTGTCCGTCTCGCAGTAAACTTCGTGAACCCGCCCCAGCCTCAGCAGCTCGGCCAGCTTTAGTGCATCGCGTTTGTCCGTCTTCAGCGGGTCGTGGGCGATCCACGCCAATGTCCGCGGATGCGAGACCGTCACGCTTTTGACCAGGGGCCGGATAACCGAAACTGCCCAAGCGGAAAGCTCTCCGGCCTCAAGATGCACACTCGCCTCACCACCCAGACTGGCAAACGCGACACGCAAATGCTGCTCCGATGTCGGAACAACCCGCGAAAACCGTAGCGTCCCGTCCCCATTTATAACCGCCTGCTGACACCGGCTTGAACCCATATCCAATCCAACATATATTGTTTGTGACATTGCAAAACCCTCCTGTTAACTGATGAAGGTCAAACAATGCGCCGAGACTGTCAAAGATCAAGCAGGTTGAACCAGGGACAAAAAGCCCGACTTTCATCCTACCAATGGACGTGAGGGCGAACAGCGACTTTGTTCTCGCGTTTTCTTGTACTTTAATTTGCGTGGTGGCGGTTTCTCCGCAAAGAAGAACGCAACGTCGCAGGGGCTTGCTATCGAAAAGGAGAAGGTCAACCAGTGAAATCTATCGAACAATCAAGCGGCGGGCGGCCCGAGTCCAAAGGCAAGCTGCTTCACATACTCGGCGTAACCTTTGGTATTGCCGGAGCCATCGGCGGGACGATCGGAGCCGGGATCCTTCGAACGCCCGGTGTTGTTGCGGCGCAGCTTGGAAGTGCCGAACTCGTTATCCTCGCATGGGTCGCCGGCGGACTTTACGCGCTGCTTGGTGCGATCTCGGTGGCGGAATTGGGTGCAAGTTTGCCCAGATCCGGCGGTTGGTATGTTTATGCGCAGCGGGCCTATGGCAAGGCTGCCGGATTTACAGTCGGGTGGATGGATTGGTTGGGTAACTGTGCGGGGCTCGCGTGGGTCGCGATCACGATCGGTGAATATTCGGGCACGCTGGCGCCATCGTTGTCCGATAGCAGCCAGATGATCGCCGTCGCCGTAATAATCTTCTTCGCGCTGATCCAGCTCTTAGGAGTTCGGGCCGGAAGCGGAAGCATGAAGATCTTGAGTCTTACAAAGGCCGCCGCATTTATCGCCCTTGTCGCTGCGTGTTTTATCCTCGGCGGAGGGAGCACGGATGCCGCCTCAACGCTCCCAGCGGTCATGACCCCGACGACAGCGGCCGCATTTGCGATCGCAGCTGTTCTTGCATTACAAGCCGTCATCGCAACTTACGATGGTTGGTACAGCCCGATCTATTTCGCCGAGGAATTTACCGAACCGGGACGTGACGTACCCCGGTCGCTCTTTGGCGGAGTCATCGCGATCATCGCGATCTACGTTCTCGTCAATCTCGCCTTGTTGTACGTGTTACCGCTGTCGCAGATGGCGGCCTCCAATCTGCCTGTGGCCGATGCTGCCCAAAGTATCTTCGGCGGATTCGGCGGGCAGTTGATAACCGCCCTCGCGCTCGTTTCGTTATTCGGATTGATAAACGCCGTGATCATGGGGGCACCACGCATCTTGTACGGCCTTAGCCGCGATGGTTTGTTTTTGGAAAGGGCCGACCAGGTCAGCAAAGGCGGGACGCCGGTTGTGGCTCTGCTGCTGACAACTCTTGCAGCGATCTTTCTAGTTCTCACCGGGACGTTCGAGCGGCTCTTGAGCATGGCTGCTTTCATTTACGTCGCCATCTACCTGACTGGTTTTATCGCCGTGTTTATTTTGAGAAAGCGCGAACCTGATTTGCCGCGTCCGTACAAAGCATGGGGCTATCCGTGGACCACCTTGATCGTTATAATCGGATCGATCCTATTTCTCATCGGCGCCGTCGCCACCGATACCGCGAACAGCATCTACGCAATGGTGCTGATCGCAGTGAGCTATCCGGTCTATCTGCTTACAAAGAAATTCAACACCCGCAGCGACGGGTAAGAGGGGAGATACATGTTGAGGAAAATACTTTTGATGGTGGTTATCCTTTCTGCTGGACTTTTCGTTTTCCCGGGAGTGTCAGAAGCTCAGAGCGATCCGACGAAGACCCGTTCCGAGCCGGACAAAACGAAACCTAATATCATTGCGCTCAAGTCCGGCGAACCGGGCGAGTTTAACTATGACGCAGGAACGGTAAGGTATTTAGCTTCGAGTGAAGATACGGGTGGTGCGTGGTCACTTGTCGAACTAAAGGAGATGCCCGGTTACAAAACTAATTTGCACCGACACAACAATACGGACGAAGCGTTTTATGTGCTGGAAGGGGTTTTGACCGTTAAAATTAACGACAAAACTTCTGAATATCCTGCCGGTTCATATGTTTTAGTTCCCCGAGGAACACCACACGCACAAGGAAATTTCGGGAAAGTTCCGGTTAAGGTTCTGCTGACAATGACGCCGAGCGGGTTTGAGCAATCTTTCAAAGACAGAGTAGAACTTTTCAAGACGGTGAAACCTGATCATCCTGATTACAGAAAGATGCGAGACGAGCTTACGAAAAAGAGAAAGTTTGACGTTGAGCGGTTAGGCATTTGGGATGGTCCGGCAAAAGGCGAACATGGGATGCTGGATCACGTGGGGACAACTTGCAAGCCGGTCAGTGAGAGGACCGGTGACGTGGGATGCTGGGTAATGGCCGTCACGCCGCTTGGCAAACTATCACGCTCGTCGGTCTTCTGGCATCTGGACAATTATCCCAGCAAAGTCGCAGCGGAGGCGGCCAAGGGACCGAACGGAACCGTAGTCGAGGCACTGGGAAAAATCTGGCTGTTCACTATCGCCGAGGCCGGTTGGCGGCCGTCTGGCGGTGTACGTGTGGCGGAAATCGGCCCGCTGCTGATAAAGCCGGGCGAACAATACAGCTCCCGGTATATGGAATCGATCTTCACGCCCGGCATGACTTCACCTGTCCATCGGCATCCGGGACCCGAGGCCTGGTACACCACGGCGGGGGAAATATGCCTAGAGACACCTGAAGGCAAAAGCTATGGGCGGGCCGGCGAAAGCACTGTCGTGCCGGCCGGTCCACCGATGCACCTCACAGCCACCGGGACCGAACAGCGCCGCTCGCTAGTGCTTATCCTTCACGAATCATCTCAACCTTCGAGCATACCGGTATCCGAGTGGACACCTAAGGGGTTATGCAAAAGGTGAAAGATGAAAAGGAGACGCTATGGTAACAAATAATATTTCATATTCTCGTCGAGATTTTCTCAAAACTACTTCTTTGTTGGCGGCTATCGCTGCTTCCTCTAACGCGCAAACGAAGCCGAAGAAAATAGATATACCGTTTGTTGACGGGTTGTGTCTGGACATTCTCGAGAAGCCGGAAGATGTTCGGGCGTCGGGCTTAACCGCGCTGATCTTTGATGCGTCGCAGACTGAACAGATTCCGACGAGCGACGGCAGCCCGAAATGGCAGCGCACTTTTAACGCTGCTTTGCGTTCGATCGTCGAGACCCGCCAGAAGCTGCGGCAGATGCCCGATTTGTTTCTCGCCACCGACGGCAGGCAAATTAAAGATGCTTTCAAAAACGGCAAGACCGGCGTTTTTCTGCAAGTACAAGGTGGGGGCGAAATCGTCGGCGAAGACTTGTCGCGCATTGACCTCCTGCACGAACTCGGTTTGCGCGTATTGCAAATCACGCATCATCATAACAATCCGCTGGGCGGCGGCGGACTCGAACGGTCCCTGAGCGGATTGACCAAGCTCGGGTTTGAAGCCGTCGAGCGAATGAACCGGCTCGGGGTCATTCCCGATTTATCGCACGCTTCAGATCAGACCGGATTCGACGCGCTTAAGATAAGTAAAAAGCCGGTCATTCTTTCGCACGGAGCCGCGCGCACTATAGTCAACAACGGACGCTGTGCGCCGGACACGATAATTCGCGGCATCGCCGAATCGGGCGGCGTAATGGGTATTTTTATGCTGAGTTTTTGGTTGACCAGCGAAGCCGTACCGACGGTTGAATCATACCTCAAACAAATTAAACACGTTATCAACGTTGGCGGAATTGAAGCAGTCGGCATCGCGAATGATTGCCCTCTTTCCGGGAATCCGAGTTTAATCGAAGCCAAAAACAATAATACCGAAGCGGTCAAAGGCTATCTGGCGTGGTGGAACTCGATCGCCAAACTAGGCGTTCTCGGTTTTGATAAACTCCCCACTCACGTGGCGATACCTGAACTAAACAATATTGATCGGATGCAGACTATTTATACGGCTTTGGAAAAAGGTAAGTTTAAGTCCACGGAAATTGAGAAAATTATGGGCGGAAACTGGATTCGTGTTTTAACCGATTCAATCGCTTGAATAAGTGTAATGCTAACTATGGTGTCGTATTAAATGGGTCAGAAGTCCGGCGTTTAGGACGCGCGGAATTCCAAGGCGAAGCAGTTTTTTCCAAGTTACCCAAGATTTAGTCGGCGTAAGTTGGCTCATGAGCCCGAAGACTTTCTCGCGGCTGTATTCCATTGCGATACGAACCGCGTTTCCAGGAAGTGCTCCGACGAGCCGGTTTGACCAAGTAGAGTCAATTTATGAAACGATGCCCTGAATGCGACCGCGAATATGACACCACAATGAGCTTCTGTCTCGACGACGGAGCCGAGTTGCTGTACGGTCCTGCGTCTGCCGATGAACCGGCGACAGCCATATTTCCCGGAGTGGCGAAGAGCGCGTTTCTCAGCCCGGATTTGCCGGTAGGTACTGCAAACTCAATAGCTGTCCTGCCGTTCACGCACATGAGCTCAGTTGAGGACAATGAATATTTCTGTGACGGTTTGGCGGAGGAATTGATTAACGCACTCTCTAAGATCGATGGACTAAAGGTTGCGGCTCGGACGTCGGCGTTCTTCTTCAAAGGAAAGGAAACGGACATTCCTGAGATCGCAAAAAAACTCGGCGTCAAAGCCGTGCTTGAGGGGAGCGTCAGGAAATCGGGCGATCGGATGCGTATCACCGTCCAGCTTATCAATGCCTCAGACGGCTATCATATATGGTCGGAGCGCTATGACCGCGAGATGAAAGATATTTTCGACGTTCAGGACGAGATCACCTCAGCGGTTGTGACATCATTGAAGGTCAAACTGCTCGGTGACCGGGACGCATCTCAGAAGCGTGGAACCGCCGAAGCCTATGAAGCTTATCTGAGGGGCCGCTATAACGCCAATAAGCAGACCGCGACGGCAGTCCGCAAAGCTGAGGACTACTTCCAGAGAGCGATCGAACTCGATCCCGATTATGCACTGGCTTACGCTGCACTCGCAGATACATACGTCCTGCAGATACTTCATGCGGGTGAGCCTGTTGCAGAGACCATCCAGAAGGCACGAACCGCCGCACTCGAATCTATTAGAATCGACGAACACCTCCCCGAGGGCCGCGCGGCTCTCGGCTTTATCAAACTATTATACGAAAGGGATTGGGCCGGCTCGGAGCGCGAATTACGACGAGCGATCGAACTGAATCCAAGTTGCGCGAATGCGTATCAGACTCTCGGCGCTCGTTTTTGTATAGCAGGAAGGTTCGACGAATCGCTCGCTGCCTATCGCCGTGCGGCTGAACTCGACCCTCTCTCGCCAAGCATAAGTGAGCACTTGGGGTGGCCCTACTATTATTCACGTGATTATGACAGTGCAATACGTCAGTTTCGCAAGACGCTCGACATGGAGCCGGATTTCGAGAATACTCATTTTCGACTCGGCATCGCTTATTTCCAGAAAGGGATGCATGAAGAAGCGATAAAGGAAATCGAAAATGCCCAGCTCATTTCGAATGATAGGGATGCGGTCGCGTGGCTGGGCTACGCCGCGGGCTGCATGGAGCGGGTAGATGAGGCGCGCGTAATACTTGCTGAGTTGACACAGAGGGCCAAAACAGAGTACGTCCCTCCGTATTGTTTCGCTATAGTCCACCTCGGATTAGGGGAAACCGACGCAGCATTTACGTGGCTGGAAAAGGGTGCGCGAGAAAACGATTATTGGCTTATATTCGTAAATGTCGACCCGGTACTCGACACCCTTCGTTCAGACCCGCGTTTTAAGGAGTTGTCAAAATTGGTTGGACTGGCGGGTTGAGTCGGATATGTCATCCCGGCAATACTGACTTTCAGGTTCCCGCTAAAAGCAAAACGCTGAGATCGCAGCGAGATGGTGAAAGACTAGCATGAAACGTTGCCCTGAATGTAGGCGAGATTATAACGACGAGACACTGCTGTATTGCCTCGATGACGGCAATCCCCTGCTCGAAGGACCGGCGGCGGCACCGTCAAGCGATGAACCCGCGACCGCGATCTTGTCAGAACCGGGAGCGATAGCGACTGGGTTTCCGTCGAGCGAGTCGCCAACGCGCGCCCAAATCCACACCACCGACCAAACCGCTATCTTTCGAACCGGAGCGGAGGCAGAGCCTCAAGAGCATTTGGGTGGCCTTTCGGAAAAGCATAGCTTTTCCGCAAATAGAGCGGCACAGCCGCATGGTAGAGAGCCGCGAAGCCAAAGGTATAAGATATTGGCGATTTGCGGCGTTGGTGTATTGCTTCTTGTCGGCGGCTTCTTTGGTTATCGATATGTCACTCAGGCAAAACAGATCGAATCCATCGCTGTGATGCCGTTTGTTAATGAGGGCGGA
>JAYSON010000136.1:0-15021 GCA_043722725.1 Chloracidobacterium sp. | reverse complement strand
TAAAAACACTACGAATGAAAAACAAATACCTATTTGTGTTAACACTTACTTCTCCTTGAGAATCATCGGAAAGATTGGACCGCACTTACTGCTATTTTTGTTTCAGCGTAATTGTATGCGTGTCCGCCTTATGAAACGAATCAAATAAGGCCTTGAGAGACGTGTACGACGCTGCCAGGAAAAGTACATTGCCGCCGCCGCCGAAATGATACTTTCGTTCGTATTTCATAAAGCCGGTCGCCTTATCGACTCCGATGTTGATGGCGAGCGAACCGATCTTTGAAGCGTCGCTGAGCGACGGGGGGGCATCGGCATTGTCCAACTCGAAACCGGCCGGAAGGGTAATCTCAACGGTATCGTTTTCAGACCACGGATAACGAAAGAATATGTCGAACTGCCGGGAAGCGCTGGAGAACACGGGATTGTTCCCATATTCAAAAAAACCGGGCTGAAGAAAAAGCCTTTTACCGGTTTTCTGAGCGTAGCTCGGCACGCGGATGCGGTATCGTTGTATCAGCGGCTTTGTAGATTCCATCAAATTTTCGATTACGATGTTTGAAACCTCAGCCGTGCTGACGCGGGCCTTGACTTCGCTTTTCAAGTCTTCTTCGCGCTTATTGGCGGAATCGTCATAGGCGCCCAAACGGTAGGACAAGGCCGATTGGCCGGATTTTTCGATACTCACATCGCCCTCAAGCGTTCCGTCTTCAAGCAGCTTGAACTTACCGCTGCGTTTGGAAACGGTATCGGTGTATGGGGTTAGTGGAGTTTTGACCCATAAATAATTTTTCTCGGCTATGAGCATCGCCCATGTGTCTTCTTCATACCAGGGAAGAATGCCGTAGGGCGCAAACTGTGATCCGGGGTTGAAGAATTTATAATCTTCGCCGACCTTAACGGCAATCGCCGCCGGATGGATGAAGTTCTCATTCAACATCCTCGGGTCAAAGAACATTTTGTTTCGATTGCCGGAAAAAGCTATCCGCGACTCCATTTCCAAGGCGCTTGCTAACGCACCGAAAAGCATGTCCACATATTGAGAGCTTCCCTGTTTTCGTTTCAGGACATCAGACAACGAATTAACCTGAGGCAGCTTGCGGCGATCCTCATCCGTTAAGGTCGTGTCGAAGCTGGTATTCTTGATCTCTTTTTGACAAAACTCGTAGAGCTTTTTCAGCTTTTCTTCCTGAGTCACGGCGCCCGTCGTAATCGCGAGAGCGGCTTTTTTTATGTCGCCGCTCGATTTGGTCATGAACTTGACCAATGATGAATTCTCGGCCGAAACACCGCCCCAATATTTTTCCGGACTGCTCGCATCTTTTACTATGTACTCGATTGAAAATGACGATACGTTTGTAAACGCGTAACGCTTTCCTGTGAGAAGCATCCATGGGCGGACGCTATCTTCCGGCGGCATCCGCGGCTCATCTTTGAAAGCGGGCACATTCTTACGCTTGGCAAGCCAATATCCGTTCTGATCCTTGACGAACTTCACATCCGTGGAATTATAACTTTGAGATTTTGGTTCTTTGGATTCGTATGGTTTGTAATAATACGAGAGGTCTTGTACCGGTATATCACGCTGAAGTGCCAGACGCATGCCGACCGCTCCGCCGTCGTCTATGGATTCCTTGTATCGATACTCAACGATAACCCCCGGTTCAATATTCGGTACCGCGAATGATTTTGCCTTGATCTTCAAACCGCCGGCCTTCACGATCTCACGATCAAAAATGTCTTTCTCGGTTATTTCGACGGATGTTCCGTCGGGCTTTGTGACGCGTGCCGCCAAGTCCTTGATCTTGATGCCCCTCGTGTACGGAATGTCGAACTTGCTGTATTTCTCTCGCCCGCGCTCCGTAAATATTTTTACGCGAACATAATGACGATGGTCGAGATCGCTTGAACTATCGTCGATGCGTTCCTCCCAGAAAATCGCCTCGGCGTCGGCACCCGTCTCGACAAGTGGTGTTTTTGCGGACAGCTCGGCTGGAGTCACCGGACGCCAGCCTTTGTCCTGGGCATCGACCGCTATCGCGACCGAGAAAAAAACGCACAAATGCAGAAGCACAAAATACAGCTTGTCGATACACAACGACTTCATAAAAAACCTCAAATTTCTTTAATCTTTTGCGGGACGGGTGGCGGCAATTCTTTCCCCGGCGGTGAGCCACCGGAAAATTTATAAGCTCTACTAACCACTCTACGAGAATCGCAACGGAAAAGCAAAGAATTTTTCTCCAAGATTCGAATAGGGCCAATTGTGATATAATTCCCAATTTCCAAGGCATTTAGACAAATTTTGTTTATCAGGAGAAGATCGATGTCAGTTGATTACGCGAAGATACAAGAACTCTTGGGGGCTGACGCCGAGAACCTTTTAAATCATGTTTCGAAAACGATTCCAAAGGAAAACATTCATTTACCGGGGGGCGATTTTGTCGATCGTATCTGGATGTATTCCGACCGAAGCCCTGGCGTGCTGCGCAGCCTGCAAACGTTAACCGACCACGGACGTCTTGCCGGAACGGGATACGTTTCGATCCTGCCGGTCGATCAGGGCATCGAACACTCGGCGGGTGCAAGCTTTGCGCCGAATCCGCAATATTTCGACCCGGCAAACATAGTCAAGCTGGCGGTCGAGGGCGGCTGCAACGCTGTTGCCTCGACATTCGGTGTGCTCGGCATCGTCGCCCGCAGATACGCGCACAAGATCCCTTTTATTGTAAAGATTAATCACAACGAGCTTTTGACGTATCCCAATCAGTTCGATCAGGTGATGTTCGGCACGATCGAGCAGGCAAAAAATATGGGAGCAGTCGCCGTCGGTGCGACCATTTATTTCGGGTCGGACGAATCGACACGCCAAATAACCGAGGTATCCGAGGCATTTGCGTATGCACACGAACTCGGAATGGCGACGATTCTATGGTGCTATCTACGCAATCCGAAATTCAAGGGTCCTGAGGGCGATATGCATACCGCCGCGGATTTGACCGGCCAGGCAAACCACCTGGGCGTAACGATCCAGGCGGACATTATCAAGCAAAAACTCCCGGAACGAAACGGCGGATACAATATGCTGAATGTCGAGAGCAGTTACGGAAAAACGAATCCGAAGATATATTCCGAATTGAGCTCCGACAATCCGATTGATCTTGTCCGCTACCAAGTGGCGAACTGCTACATGGGACGCTGCGGGTTGATCAATTCGGGCGGTGAATCAAAAGGTGCGAGTGATCTGGCGGACGCGGTGCGAACGGCGGTCGTCAACAAACGCGGCGGCGGAACCGGCTTGATCTCGGGCCGCAAAGCATTCCAGCGACCGATGGCGGAAGGCGTAGATCTGCTCAACGCGATCCAGGATATTTATCTGGCGAAGGAAATTACCGTGGCGTAGATTGTCAGGTTTTTCGATTTTGTTTAAGATTAGGTCGGGCAATGTTCGTTGCCCGGCCTTTTTTATTCCGACACCGCCCCGATAATTCGTTCCCTGATCGCCATATGAGCAAAGGCATTTGGAAGTACGCATTCATATCCGCTTTGGCAGCTTTGATATTAGCGCTCTATCCGCAGATCAGCCTTTGGACAACACAAGGCTCTAAATGGAACGGGTCGTATTTCGTATCGAACTATGACGAGGTTGCTTATTCGGCCTATGTAAATGCTCTGATCAATGGCGAGCCGCGAAAAAACGATCCGTTTCTCGGCCTCCGCGATACGCCGGAGACACCGCAGCCCGAAACGCTTTATTCAGTACAATTTGTGCCCGCATATTCGATCGCGTTGCCTGCAAAGGCTTTGGGACTTTCGGTCTCCACCGCGTTTATTATTTTGACAGCCTTTATCGCTGTTTCTTCAGCTTTGGTATTGTTTTGGCTGATTCGGGAGGCGACGGATGACGATCTTTTGGCGGCCGTCGGTGCGGTGGTGGTGCTTTGTCTTGGAACGGCGGCTGCATTTCAGGGCGAGCTGCGATATTTGATCGAAGGCCGCGTGCTGGCCGATTTCTTTCCCTATCTCAGACGATATCAGCCCGGATTCGCTTTCCCGATATTTTTTGTATTCTGTGTATTTGCCTTGCGGGCGTTGCGTGCGAGATCGACACTTTGGCTAATAGCCTATGCGGCCGCGAGCGGACTCATCTTCGCGGTGCTTGTTTATTCGTACTTCTATTTGTGGACGGCGGCAGCGGCGTGGCTAGGCTGTTTCGCAATTTTTACCGTTATTTCCAACAAAGCGGACTGGAAAAAGAGTGTCACGCTTGCGGCCATTATAGGAGCCATCGGTATTGCAGCGTTGGTCCCATATTTCTATTTGCTTTCACTGCGATCCCAGAATTTGGACAGCATTCAATTGCTGACGCATACGCGAATGCCGGAATTTGCCTCGCCCTCGATGATAATCGGCCTGATCGTCGCGGCTGCGGCGTTAATAGCAGTTTGGCGCGGTGCCGTGTCGTTGGCCGACAAACAAATACCACTGCTCCTTTCGTTTGCCCTGACGCCGGTTATCTTATTTAATCAGCAGATTGTTACAGGCCGTTCGCTTCAACCGGTTCACTACGAGCTGTTTATTTCGAATTATCTGGTTTTGATAGCCGCAATGCTTTTGCTGTCGGTGATGATCGCGAAAAGCGCATCAGACGTTAGCTCACTGCCGTTCCGCCGCGGGCTGGCCTATATCGGGATCGCGGCTGTTGCGTGGGGACTGTTTGAGGCGTTCAGCTCGACTTCGCGAAACGCAGTGGTTGCGGAAATTCGCGATGGTTCGGTCCCGGCGGTTAAATATGCGGCTCTTCGTTCCGGAACCTCACCACGAGACACCGTCGTACTTGCGACCAATTTCGTGACCGCGGATATTATTCCTTCGATCTCGCCCGTCAGGTCGCTCTGGAACCCACACACATCATCGGCCAGCGGCATCGACGTAAATGAAAACAAGCGTCTTTTCTATGTCTATTTGTATTATTCCGGCTTTGGAGAAAGCGATCTTTCCGAGGCTCTTCGGTCAAACTCATTCGAAGTTACCGCCGCGATCTTCGGCTCCGAGCGTGCATTGCCGTCTTTGGGCCAGAGCTCCGCCGCGATCTCGAAACAAGAGATCCAGTCGGAAGTTTCAAAGTATTTGGATTTTGCCCGGAAATTCGACGCGCAGACCGCCTCAAATCCGGTGCTTCATTACATAATCGTTCCGGCCGAAGCCGAGCCGAAATTAGCAAATCTTGACCGCTGGTATTCACGCGATTCCGGGCAGACATTCGGCTTGTTCAAGGTTTACAAACTCACGCCGCCCGCTAAAAAACCTATTTCGTCGCGTAGCTTCTATGGATCGTCTCGATCCATAGATCAGTCTTAATGAATCCCGAACCGGCCTCCTTGAATTTGTCCGGCAATCCGGCCTTCTTTATTTCGTCAAGCGATTTACCGGCCTTCATGGCGTCCTGCACGATCCTTGAAGTTTCGACCAGAACCTGGTGGTACTTTTTCAAATCTTCGTGCGTCGAAACCGCGCCGTGTCCGGGTATCAGCTTTGCATCGGCCGGAATTTGCATGATTAGCGCAGCGACATTGTTGATCAAACCCTGCACACTCCCGCCGCTGTCGATATCGACAAACGGGAAGCGGCCGACAAAAAAGTCGTCGCCAAGATGAACGACATTGGCTTTAACAAAGAAAACAACCGTGTCACCGTCGGTGTGGCCGTGTGGGAAATGGACAGCTTTGACCTCCTCGCCGTTGAAGTAGATCGACATACTCTCAGTGTAAGTAATTATCGGCAGAGCGTAAGACGCGTAAGGTGCGGTCTTCTGTCCCAAGATCACCGGCGGGTCGAGAAGCCGCTTACGGACGTTTGCGTGGGCGACTATCGTCGAGCCTTTGCCGAAAAACTCGTTGCCCTGCGTGTGATCGCCGTGCCAATGCGTGTTGAAAATATAACGAGGGCTGGCCGAGCCAAGCTCTTTTAATGCCGCACTTAGCTTTTCGCTGACGGCTTTGTAATCGTCATCGACGATCAGAATGCCTTCCATTCCGACCAGAGCACCGACGTTGCCGCCTTGTCCCTGCAGCATATAAACGTTGCCGCTAACCTTAACGGTATTAACGGTAACGTCCTGTTTGATTGTAAAATGACTATTGTTGCCGTGTGCGAGAACCGACGATGCTGTAAAACTCAAAGCGATAACAAAAGAAAAAATTCGTTGCATTTTTTACTCCTACCCGCATTAAATTGTGAAAATCCTTAAAATGATAGCAAATTTCTCGCATCCGTCTTATTGAGAAACTTGCTTTCAAATAAACTTCCTGTGTCTTATTTGGTCTGTGCCGGTTAGAAACGGATTTGAGGCTTTTTCGCGTCCGACGGTCGTTTCGGGGCCGTGGCCGCAATAAGCGGTAAAATCGTCGCCGAGCGAAAGAATATTATTGGTTATCGAAGCTATCAACTGTCCATAGTCGCCGCCCGGAAGGTCGGTCCGGCCGATAGTTCCGCTGAACAGGCAGTCACCTGTAAAGACGGCATGTTCGTTTTCTTCGACCAGTATGATATGCCCGAGCGTGTGCCCCGGACAATGGCGTACTTCAAATTTGAGCTTGCCGACCTCGAGGGTTTCACCATGGGCGAGGTTTCTAGTGACACGCGGCGGATCTTTGTAATCGAAGCCCAGAGCGGACAATTGATGCGGCGGCATGCCCATCATCAGCGGCTGCTGCTGCAAGGCATAATACAGATCTTCCTCATCCGTGTGGATCAATATTTCCGCCTCCGGAAAATTGTCATGTATGAAGCGCGTGCCGCCTATATGGTCGAGATGTCCGTGTGTGAGAACGATCGCCGAAAGATCAAAACCGCTGCTTTCAATGAAATCGACAACTTCGGCCGACTCTTCGCCCGGATCGATGCAAATTGCTTTGCCCGTATCTTCGCATGCGACGACGCGGGTGTTTTGCTGAAAAGGTGTAAGAACAAACTGCTGGATTATCATCGTTCAATCAGCTTATCGAGATATTGGCTAGCGTCAAAATCGGACGATTTCCGGTCGCGAAGCACGAACAGGATCGCATCGCGATACGTGCTTTCGTTCGGTACGCCCGTGAAACGAGGCATTTCGAGTTCGATCAAACTCAGATAGCTGTTCAGACAACTGAGCAGCATCCAGAGCAGAACCTCTTTGCGCGTGCCTATCGGATTATGTTCGAGGATCTTTTCGCGGTCCTCATATATTCCATCGCAGATCCGTGCAAACTCCGTCTCCGATATCCTTGTCATCACCATGAATTAAACCACATGTCGAAATTCATTCACAGTGAACTGAAAGCGAACACAATGTATGCCGCATTTCATTATGTGTACTAAATTAGAGCGCATTGCTGTGGTTTTTGCGGCATTTGACACTCATTTTTGCTTCGAAGTTGTGGCACGCTGTTTGCCCTTACTATTCCGCATTGATAGGACATCTTCGGAATCAACGAAATCAAATCTTCAGAGTGACGACGAACGCAGGGAAGGTCGGGGGCTTGATCCTTATAGATCAGGTCCCGGGCAAGCACCGCAAGGGGAATTTGGTTTTCGAAAGTTTTGAGGAAAAGGTTGGATCGCTTGGGGGTAATCTTCGCGTGTGGGCACGAAGACTGAGACGGCCTTTTCCTCAAACTAAAATATATTTAGGGTTTAATCTTTGAAAACTGATAATCCGTATAGCTTTCGAATCTTGACTTAATAGGGTGAACATCTTTCTACATTAATCTCTTCTTATTTCAGAGCTTGTTAAGGAGCAGTTTTCAAATAAAGCCGGGCTTTCACCAAAGGAAGTCCGGCTTTAATCGTGTTCCTCGTACATCAGATAAGGCGAACTCTCCATTCCCACCCGCTCATAAACCTTCTGTGCCGATGAATTATCTTTTTCCACATACAGTCTAAAGCCACAGATATTTCCATTATCTTTTGCTCTTGCCTTTACGAAATCATACATCTGGCGATAAATGCCCTTACCTCGGGCTTCGGGCACGATGTATACGCTTTGGATCCACCAGAACCACTTATTTCGCCAATCGCTCCATTCAAATGTGACCATCAAGCCGCCGAGGATCGCTCCGGTATCTTCAGTAACGACATAAAAGCCTTTGCCTTCGTCATGAAAAACCGCTTCGACACCGCTTTTTAAAGTGCCGCCGTCCAGACGTTTGCCCTCGGTTTCCAGCGCCATTTTTTGATTGAAATCAACAAGCGAATTGATGTCGTCAGTCTGCGCGATCCTGATCTTCATATTTTTTTGCTTGACGAAAGAAGTGTCGGCAACTAATCTAAAGTGTTTTGCCTGACGGCCTAAAAAAGAATTTATGAAACTACGGATACTTTATCACGGGAACTGTTTCGACGGTGTTTCCTCGGCGGCAATTTTCAGCAAGTTTTATCGAGCAAAGATAGACTCGTCCGCCGAGATTGCGTACACGCCGACGATGCATAGGGCCGGGAATGCATTCGACCGCGAACAGTTCGACGGGGACGAGAATGCGATCGTGGATTTCAAGTATTGTGCCGACGAACGGCTTACGTGGTGGTTCGATCATCACCAGTCGGCTTTTCTTTCGAAGGATGACGAAGTTCATTTTCGGGAGGATTCGAGTGGAAAGAAATTTCTTGATATCGACAGCAAATCCTGCGCGGAGTTTATTGCACGGATCGCGAAGGAGAAGTTCGATTTTGAAGACGAATCGCTCGCCGAATTGATCGAATGGGCACACATCATCGACGGCGCCCTCTACGAATCTCCGGCCCAATGCGTTGAGCTTCGTTCATCAGCTCTGAAATTGATGCAGGTGATCGAAGGCGAAAAAGACCCGGCGTTTGTTGAGAATATCATCAGGATGCTGACAGAACAATCGTTGGATGAGATCATCGCGAGTGAAGAGATGCAGGCGAAATTGACGCCGATCCTTGAGCAGCATTGGAAAACGATTGACGTTATTAAAGAGCGTTCAATATCCGAACGCGGCGTCGTCATTTTCGACCTGACGGGCACGGGTATCGAGGGATATAATAAGTTTATTCCCTACTATTTTCACCCCGAAGTTACCTACGTCGTCAGCTTGAGCCAAAGCTCTTTCCGCACGAAGATCTCGGTCGGCTCTAATCCTTGGGCACCGCGCCCGCGCACGCACAATATCGCGGAGATTTGTGAACGGTACGGCGGCGGCGGTCACGCAGTGGTCGGGGCTGTTTCGTTAAAACCTGAAGATCTGGCGCTTGGCCGGAAGTATATGAAGGAAATTATCGACGAGTTACGGTTTGAGGATTGAACAAGAAATCTAAACGGGGCGAGTGATTTATTTTTTTACGAAAACCATGGTAGATGAGTTCGTTCCACGGGGCGTGGACTGCTCGCGGATAACGGTCAAATTCTTACCATCTAGGGAGAGTTCCCACGTTTCTTTTGTAGTGATCGAAATCTCTCCCATCGGGCCGCTGAAGCTGCTCATTTTGGACAAATGAAGTTTGCCGCCCTCGAATTTGGCTTTCAAAGCTTGCGGCATTTTCCCGTTCGGGCCTTCGATCTCAGCTTTAGTTTCCTTGCCGTCGAGATTATATACGGTTTTGCCGTCACCACCGCCAAAGCCGCCGCGTCCCATTCCGCCCCCCGGACGTCCTCCCTGTGAAGCGTCTGCCGGCGGCGCCGCCCGTTTCGTCTCGGTCGCTACAGAAATCTCTGTTTCTGTTTGGTCAACCGTCACCGTCATCGATTCAATATTGCGTGCACGTTCATCCATTTTCGATTTGCTCACATCAAGCGACCAGATGCCCGAATAATCGGGTTTCTTGTCCTGTGCTAAAGCCGCGATCGCAAATAAACAGACCGCTATCGTCAAAAACAATAGTTTTCTCATAATGTCTCCTTGAAAAGGTTAAAAAAGCTTCCGCAGCGTTAGACGCACGGAAGCTTCGATTGGTTCTGCAAATTCTGTAAAGAATTGTAAACCCGCTATGCCTCGGAAACCGATTCGTTGGCGCGACTGAGATGGCTGTTACGATATCCGTAAAGAGCGTAGATAAACAAACCGGCGATCAGCCACAACCCGAAACGGAGCCAATTCGTAACGCCAAGCTCAGTCATAAGATAAAGGCACGACAGAAGGCCAAGGATCGGTATCAGCGACAGCTTTTTCGTTAGACTCAAAACGAACAAAAGCACCGCAACGATGATAAAAAACATCAATGGAATTTTGTGCGAAAAAGCGCCGAGCATGCTTTCGCCTTCGGCCGGAGTGATGGTTAAAAAGTCGGTGACGACGGTCGGATTGAAATAATATATAGTGCCGAACACGAGAGCTAGGATTATGGGAAGCAGAAACTGCGAATTGATATAAGGCACATATCGCGTTCCGCTTTCCTTAAACTCCTTGTCCTTGAACAGCACACCGGCACAGACGACGACGAATGCGAATAAGGTTCCGATGCTGGCGAGGTCTGTGACCTCGGTGAGGTTCATAAATAATGCCGGAACAGCAACGACGATACCGGTGATTATTGTCGCAAACCACGGTGTTTTGAATTTCGGATGGATCGACGAAAAGATCTTCGGCAGAAGGCCGTCGCGGCTCATTGCCATCCAAAGACGCGGCTGGCCGATCTGAAAGACGAGAAACACCGTTGCCAAAGCGATAACTGCACTGACCGCAATGATGCCCGCGACCCACGGAATATTGGCACCTTCCGGTCCGAAAACGAATGCCAGCGGATCACCGACATCCAATTTTGTATAACTGACCATTCCGGTCAAAACTAACGCCACCGCAATATAGAGGATCGTACAGATGACGAGCGACAGTATCATCGCTATCGGCAAATCACGCCTCGGGTTCTTACACTCTTCAGCGGTTGTAGAAAGTGCGTCAAAGCCGATGTACGCAAAGAATACGGCCGACACGCCCTTCAGAACGCCGGAGATACCATTCGGTGCAAATGGCGACCAGTTAGCTGGATTCACGTAATTCAATCCCAAAAAGATTACGAGTAAAATGATGCCGATCTTTAGAACGGTCATGATGTTCGCCGCAAACTTCGATTCGCGGATACCTATATAAACCAGTGTTGTGATGACCAGCGTGATCAGCAAAGCCGGCAGGTCCGCAACGATCGGGATTCCACCTATATGCGGAGAGTTGAGCCAGGCAAGATACCCGTCGACCTGCCCGCAGTTGACGACAGCGTCCGCTCCTCCGCAAGCCTTGGTCAGCGCGTCAACGGTCGTTCCGCTTGTCACAGATCCTTCGACGGCGGCGAAACCTCGTTTTGCCGTAAGAAAATCCATCGTAAAGTGCAGCGGTATATCGATGCCGTAGCCTTTCATCAGGCCGGTAAAATAATCGCTCCACGAGATAGCAACGGCGATGTTGCCGATGGCGTATTCGACGATCAGGTCCCAGCCGATGATCCACGCTATAAACTCGCCCATCGAGGCGTAAGCGTATGTGTAAGCCGAGCCGGCGACCGGAATACGCGAGGCAAATTCCGCGTAGCACAGAGCCGAAAACGCGCATGCGGTAGCTGTAAAGACAAAAAGCAGAGCGACCGCCGGGCCACCGTTGTAAGAAGCCTTGCCGACCATTGCAAAAATACCGGCACCGATGATGGCGGCAATGCCCATAAGCGTCAGGTCGAAAACGCCAAGCGTCCTCCGCAGTGTTGCGGGTTGGCCGCTCTCCTGTGCGTGCTCCAACAAACCTGCGGCCGCGTCTGCCTGTATCTGCGCGATAGATTTCTTACGGAATAATGAACTGATCATAATTTTGCCAACCAAAATAGAACTTAAATTTCAGATAAAAAGGCGAGGAAATACACCAAAAGTGAGCGACTAGCGAATTTTGAATGAAAATTGGAAAAGATGCAATGGAAATTGCGTGAAATTGCGCGTTTGTAGATTGCAAAAGTAGAGAAGAAAGAAAGTGGTATAGGTTGGCGTCCGCTCACAGCCAGCATTTTCATAGGAATGATGAAGTATCCGATACACAAAAATTTGAACACGTCGTTCGTTAATTTGGCAGCCCTTGTCCGCTATCTGCGCAGCTTGCAGTTTGTCGGCAGCATTCATATCGAACTGAGCAGCTACGAGGCGGATATCGAATTTACGCCCTCGAATACGATGCGGGCCTGCGAACACGATCACATTGCCGGACGGATCTCGCACGGCGAGCACGCATTGCAGCGGATACTGATCCGGGCAAAGGAACCGGGCGGCCTGATTCATGTTTACCAGGACACCACGCCGGAAGCCGATCGAAAGATCTTTGTGGACAAGTCGATCGTAGCCGGAGCGAACCGTATGGTCCGCGGAATGACGGACACGCCCGTAAAAAACTTTGTCAGCGGTAAAAAGCGCGGGATATACGCACATATCCTGCTTAAAAAGAAATCTGATCCGAACGGTAAATCTAATATAGACGCACCGGAAGACTGGAGTGAGCTTTTAAGTCTTATCTCGGAATTGCTTACCACGATAGACTCATCCCTTTCGAAGACAAACATCCATTTCCCGGACGCGTTCAGAAACGCATGCGGATTTATCTCGAACGAACATCCGTTTCTCGATCCGGACTCCGATGTTTTTTCGTATCTTGACGGTTTTATCAGCGTTCGACAACGATTATCGTCAAAGGATCTTACTGCGGGAATTATCGTCGCCCTTGGACACATTATGGACAGATTACGTGAAGATGCGTATTACGGGAATGTTTATCACCTGGCAATGCACCGCCTTCGCGTCCTCGCGAACCGACGCAAATCACAATTCGATAAATTCGCGATCACAACACAATTACAAGCGGTAATCGGAATTTAACAGGTCGATAGACTTGAAACCATTGCGGGACCGACTAAAATCATTCTTTATGGAATGGAAAATCTTCGGTACCGCTTTTCTTACGCTCTTTTTGGCCGAACTCGGCGATAAAACCCAGCTTGCCGTTATTACAATGACCGCAAAGACGGACAGCAAGCTTGCCGTGTTTTTGGGCGCGAGTGCCGCCCTCATCATCGTTACACTTCTCGCGGTTCTGTTCGGCGGCTTGCTGACACAATATATCCCCGCCGAATGGCTTCAGCGAATTGTGGCCACCGCGTTTATTGTTATCGGCGTGCTGATGCTTTTCGGCAAGCTCTAGCTCGCCAGAAAAGGCTTTTTATAAGGACCGCTGGTTGCAATCGCTCTAAATTATTTTTTTAACCTCTGGACAAACTTCTGTCGAAATTTTGCGACCTTTGGAGCGACGACTGCGGCACAATACGGCTGATTTGGATTGTTCGCGAAATATTCCTGGTGATAATCTTCGGCCGGCCAGAATTTATCGAACGCAGTTACCTCGGTAACTATCGGTTTATCGTATATAGCGGCCTGTGTGATCTCGTTTATGATCTCGTGCGCGATCCGTTTCTGCTCGTCAGAATGATAAAAGATTGCCGATCGGTACGACGAGCCGATGTCGTTGCCCTGCCGGTTTAGCTGTGTCGGGTCGTGGACCGAGAAAAATACGCGAAGCAGATCGGCGTAGAAAAGCTCTTCAGGTTCAAACTTAACCTGGGTCACTTCGGCGTGGCCGGTCGTTTCCGAACAAACTTCCTTGTAGGTCGGATTCGCCGTATGCCCGCCAGAATAGCCGGACACAACATCCTCAACGCCCTTCAGGTCGTCGAACACCGCTTCAACACACCAAAAACATCCGGCTGCCAAAGTTGCTGTTTCAGATTTGCTCATAGGTCGAGTTTATCAAACTACGCGGAGCGAGGCACGCGTCGCGGCCCTGGACGGACCGCAAGTCTTAAACCTACTTAAAGGCGAGGAGATTGGACGCCACTTTTTATTTACTTTGATAAGGCATCGTAAACTACACTTGCCTCGTCATACGCATTGCGGGGAAATACAGCTTATAAAACGAACTTTCCCTTATTTTATTTGAATTTAGCAGGGAGCAAATTAGTATGATCGCGAAAAAATTATTGTTATTTTCAGCCGTGATATCTTCGCTTGTCGTCTTCGGATGCAGCAGCAGCGACGCCATAAACCAGAACACCGTGAAGGTGGCCAATTCCAATTCCAACGCCGAACATGTCGTCCAAATCTTGCCGGGAAACACCTCTTCGAACACGTTCACGGTTCCGGCCGCAAATGCGGACAGAGCCGGTCTGAACTCTTCAAATGCCGGAGTTCAAACCGAGAAATCGATTCCAGCGCCCGCCATCAAGGCGCAGCCAATAAACCAGCCAGCTCCGGACGGCTCTGCAGTAAGTGTTGCCCTTGGAAACGATTTGGTAGAAACGCGAACCTTCAAGAACGCGTCGCAAATAATAAAAGTTGAGGAAACCTTGATCGGAGCTACTCCAGGCGGCAAAAAGACGATCAAAGTTTATTTCAAGAATGGGCAAGTCAAGGAAATACCCGAAGGTAAGGTCGGCGATGCGATGACCGAATCAGCCGGTAATCTTTTGAAGGCGGCCGGAGGGCAATAAGTTGAAAATCAAGGGCGTTCCAGCTCGAACGGAACCCCCGGGAGCTGCTGCGGTCAGGGAAGCGAATCATGCTGCTTATCCACGGTGAAACGATACAAGACGTGAACATTGACCCGCAAACCCGGTGTTTCCACTACAACACTGTATTCGACATCGTTGCTATCAAATTCAAGTGCTGCGGTGATTGGTTCCCCTGCTTTGAATGCCATGCATCGGAAGCCGATCACCCTACTTTGGTCTGGCCAAAGGACGAGAGAGATATGAAGGCCGTCTTATGCGGTGCGTGCGGCCATCAGCTAACTATTGCCGAGTACTTTGATTGCGGTTCAATCTGTCCGAAATGCGAAAGTCGATTCAATCCCGGCTGTTTAAATCACTACCATTTGTATTTTTTTGGGTCATGACTAGTTAAGTCATGGATATTTGATAATTTTCAATAGAATGGAGTAAAGATTTTCTTTTCTATAATTGAATCTAAACTCACATTCTTTAAGGTGCAAGTAGAAGGTGGATTTTCGCATA
>JAYSON010000135.1:0-20839 GCA_043722725.1 Chloracidobacterium sp. | reverse complement strand
TTGAAAATTATCAACTATCCATGACTTAACTAGTCATGACCCTTAATTTGGGGTACGGACAACCACCCCGTCAGCGGAAGCCGCTGCCACCCCTCCTAGAAAAGGAGGGGTGGCACGAGAGAACCACCCCGTCCGCCCAAAGCGGCGCCCTTCGTAAGGAGGGGAGCTTTAAGGGGCCAATCGCGACCGCTCGCGGTTCTGACTTGAGGCCGCCCTTAGTGGTCCGTTCATATCCAAATCATTCCTATCTTCAAAAGCGCGTATATCTTCAAAATCAGGATTCCGGTACGGTAGTTTAACGGGTAGATTCGTAGGGCGGGCAGTATTGCCGCATACACTACGATGAAAACCCTTAAAAAATATCCGTCGGAAACGAATGCTGCCCCCCGACCGGGCTGCGGATCACACGGAAAAAGACCGAAGCACGGAACGAAAAAACATTGGCCCGACCTAGAAGATCGGTCTGCGACCGTCAGAAAACCTGCGTCATTTAGGAACTGGCTGCAATCAATGATCTCCCCTTCACCTGACTAACGGACATCGTGTTATCATCGGAAAATTATGAAAAACGGACTTATCATTTTTGCTTTATTTTTGTCGGCCTGTGGTGGCGCGGCGACTAACCAAAACACAGTCGCGAATGGCGATAACAAGGCTGTCGTCAACACAGCTCCCGTTCCGAAATTGCCGCCGGACCTTGAGCTTCAAAAGCAGATCGCCGAGATCGCCAAGGAATCGAAAGGCAAGGTAGGCGTCGCTGCTATCGTGCTGGAGACGGGCGAGAACGTGGGCCTTAACGACAGCGAGCAATTCCCGATGCAGAGTGTTTATAAACTGCCGATAGCAATGGCCGTGCTCAAACAGGTCGATGAGGGAAAGCTGTCGATGGACCAGGAAGTTGCGATATCAAAAGCCGATTTTGTCAGCCCGGGACAACGTTCGCCAATTCGCGACAACAACCCGAATGGAACGAAAACGAAGCTTTGGCAGTTGATCGAAAGCGCCATTTCGGAAAGCGACGGCACCGCGAGCGATGTCCTGCTGCGGCTGGCGGGCGGGCCCGGCGAGGTGCAGAAATATGTCGGCGAACTGGGCATATCCGAGATGTCGGTCAAGAACACCGAAAAAGAGCTGGCGAAGGACTGGAAGGTGCAGTATGACAATTCGGCAACGCCGCAAGCGGCCATTGCGTTGCTAACCGAATTGAAAGAGGCCCGTTCGATCCCGGTTGAAAAACTCAATCTGATCCGTGATTTTATGAACGATTCGCAGACCGGCCCGAACCGCCTGCGCGGCCTTTTGCCCGAAAACACATACATCGCTCACAAAACCGGCACATCCGGCACACAGAAGGGCATTACCGCCGCGACCAATGACATAGGCATAATTTATTTGCCAAACGGCAAATACATGGCCATCGCCGTTTTTGTATCAGATTCAACCGCCGACGAAAAAACACGCGATGCCGTTATTGCAAAGATCGCGAAGGCGGCGTGGGATAAGTGGGGCAAATTCGCGACGGGTTAAAGCGACCCGGAGTAGCCAATTCTTCTCAACGCGAATCGTTTAAAAGACTGGTAGATATGAGTCTAAAGCCGTAGCAAGGGTCGCAGTGTTAGACGTATACTATTCGCCTTTTTCCTTAGCCGAACGAAACTCAACTATTGTGTAGGCAAACAGCGCGTAAGAGACCGATAAGCTGACAAGTAAACCTACAATAAAGATGATGTAGGTCATCATAATTGCTTTACTTTTACGCTTGATTTGAAGAAAAGGCCAAGAATGAGTATTGATGGCACCCACAATCCCACAAAAATTCCCGCATCCCTGTTTTCGGCGCCAAACATGCCGAACCATAAAGAAACAGAGAATAAAAACGAGAAAAACGCTGCAATCAAAATTATATAATCCGCTTTGCTAAACATAATTTACTCCTATAATCTTAGTATAAATTAAGACGATCGATTAATACGTTAAATAGCTCTTTCGCCCCTAGTCTCAATCTGGATTCACGGAAACTCAATCTTTCGTTATGCAAATTCACCTCAAATTACCGGCAATCAGATCCTCAATCAAATTCGTTAACACCTGGACATCTTGTCAGCTGAATTTAGTTTTTCCGTTCGCCGATCAACTATGCAAGTTCCGCGATATAGGTGGTGCTATTTGTGCGGAATCGCCGAGAATTCGATAATTAAGACGCGAAATGGCAGGTCTCATGTCTAAAAACCTGGTCTTGCGGTAGTTGGGCGAAGGCTATTGCGGTTTTGGTCCGACGACTTCGGTGTATGTGATCGTTGGTGACTTGAGATCCTGATCCGGGTCGAGAGCAAAGTACATTCGTCCGACGATGTTTCCATGGTCGCCTTTCCGGTAGGAAAAAACCGTCTGTTTGGGCGCACCTACGAACTTCTTTTGTTCAACCTGCCCACCGGCGTGGCGCAGTAGTGCTGTTCTCATAATAATATCCTGTAACGAACAAGAGGAATCACTCGTGACCCACGAGTGTTTGTTGGGCCTGAAGGCCGGAATGTTATAGCCGAACATATATTGTGTCGTGGTTTAGGTTTAAAATCAAGACTTAAACCACGAATTAACATAATCGACACGAACGAATCAGTAACCGCCGCATATAGGCAATATTCTCAAACTGGGCGATAAGTATTGATGACGGCGTATCAAAAGAGTGCTGCTTCACCCCAATTGGTATTCGTTCAGAATCGATTAAGCCTAAATCGCTGCATATCGAGTATTTACCACACTGGCACGTTCTTTGCCATAGTGGGAAGTGGAGGAACTTTGAATTATATGAGCTCACCTAAATTAAACAAGACACTGAAAGGTTTCGCACTCGCTCTTGCAATGGCTTTCGGCCTGATAGCTGTAACGGGCAGCGACACCAGAGCCCAGGATCGAGATCAGCGCGACGACCGTCAAAACGACGACCGCTACAATCGGGACAATCGGGACAATCGGGACCGGAGTGATGACCGCGACGATGACGACCGCGATCGCAATAACGGCTATTACAACAATGGTCAAAACGACCGTTACAACGGCCGAGACCGCAACGGCAATCAGAGCATACGGTTTGCATATCAAAAGGGTTATCAGAGAGGCGTGCAACAGGGAATGCGTGACGCTCGAAATCGCCGACGCGGCAATTCGGGTAATAACGGCGGCTACTACGGCAATAACCAGGGTTACGGAAATAACGGTGGCTACTACGGCAACAACCAAGGTTACGGAAATAACGGTGGCTACTACGGCAATAACCAGGGTTACGGAAATAACGGCAGATTACAGCAGGCGTATCAGTCCGGTTTCCAACGCGGTTATCAGGAAGGGCTGAGCAGAGGCCGAAACAACCGTCGGAATGGCAGCTACTTTCCGTTCTAATACTTCAAATCGATTCTAAAAGAAATGGCCCGGGCGAATTTGTCCAGGCCTTTTTTTGCATGCCGGTCGACTGAAGGAGTATCAGCCTAGAATATCCTCGACCGGAAGATCTATCGAGGGGATCGTCTCAGAAACGGCGTTTTCACCGCGTTGGTAAATTTTAACAAGGCCATAGCTGCCTTCTTTGGGTTGGAAGTGCACTTCGACGCGATTGGTCGCAAGATCAACCAGCCACGCTTCCGGAATTCCGGCTGATGCGTATCGACGAAATTTCACATTTCGGTCAAACCCAGTGCTGGTTTCCGCCACTTCGATCAGGATGACAACATCCTGGGCGTGCGGCGCCTCATCTTTGTAAAAATCAGCACGGTAATTGATTATGGAAAGATCGGGCTGCGGTTCACTGTTGTCGTCCAGAATAATAGGATCCCGGACGCCGAGAACAAACTTTCCGCTCAGAAGATCCGAGAGGTAGGCGTTTAAGAATTTAACGCATCGAGCGTGCAGATTACCGATTGGTGACTTGTCGAAGAGTTCGCCTCCTATAAGCTCAACACGGTCTTCAGAATGGAAAACGCCATTTTCAGCCATCAAATGATACATCTCCACGGAGATTGGGAAATGTCTTCGCGTTGCTTCTCTAACTTGGACAGGGTTCATAACAATCGCATTATAGGTCAAAATCGAAAAAAAGAGAATAGAAAAGGACGAGTCTTGATCCCGTCCTTTTGTGATTAGCTGGATGTTTTTAGGCCAGGTTCTGTTGACACAGTGAATTTTACATGAAAATGTGAAGTCTGCCGGTCTTCTTGCTCCTCTTATTCGGTTTTTGTTCCGTGGTTAAGATTTGAATCCGACCACGGAACATCACGGAACAAGACGAAAAAAACAGATTCTGTCTGGTTTTTAATGTTAACCGAACTTAGTTCTTTCCGGCCTTGATATCGGCAATGCGTTTTTCGAGAGCGGCGGTGTCGGCTTTTTCAGCTTTACCGGCGACGAGCGCTTTTTCAGCCGCGGCGAGCGCTTCCTGCATTTTGCCGGCTCCAAAGAGCACGGTAGCCCGCCGCGATAGTGTTTGAAAACTCTCCTTCATCTTTATCTGTTCATCGACCACTTTCAGCGACTGTTCATACCATTTATTTGCCTCATCGACCGATTTGTTTTGTTTTGCATAATTGGCGGCATTGAACGGTGTCTGCCAATCGTCCGATTTTGCTGCGGCGACTGCGACTCTCGCTTTAGCGAGTGCCACTGCGGCAACATCCTTGACCTCTACCGTGAAAGGTACGCGAATTTTTTCCCAGCGAATGTTGACCGTCGCGGAATTTTCGGCTGCGGGGTCGATAGTGAACGCCATCCATTCCTGGCTGTCAGTCAGCCATTGCGGCTTGGCTTTGACACGAAGTGTATCTTTTGCCGGATCGTAACTGAAGCTGCCCCACTGGTTTGCCGTGCCGTTAAAAACGATGGTCCATTCGTCCTTGCCCGGAATCGTGTGAAGACTATAGCTGCCGGCCGGAAGCGGCTGCCCGTTGATCATGACGTCATCAGTTACGACAAACTGCGTTGCATCATTAGCGCCGGTTCGCCAGAGATGTCCGTTGGGAACGATCGGGGCTCCCGCAGGGCGCGTATTTTGGTTATCGAGAGTCCCTTCGCCTTTCGCATCCGCCGGCCACTCGCCCCAAATAGTGCGGCCTTTAACGCCCGGACGGCTATACGTGATCGTCAGATCGGTGACACCGATGGTCTGCATCACGCTCGCCTTTTGGCTCGGACGCGGCAGGCGAAGCTGCGCAGAGGCGGATTGGGTGGCGAAAGTTACTACCGTAAGAATTGCGAGGGATATAAACGAAACGCGTTTCATATTTAACATCGTGGTTCTCCTGAAAATTAAGATAGAAGTTATGTGCAAGATCTTGTAAAAACGATTATGCACCCGACAGGCTGCCGATGCCAAATTCAGTGACGGTTGATACGCGGACAGCGATTATTAGGTTCAGCGATCCAAGTCAATGATCCATTCGCATTGGTTCGGCGGCCCGGCGCGGTGACATGACCATCGGAAGCCTGCCGTCGGCGAATTTTGTTAGATCAAGAAAATCTTTGTCATGCACTATCGAGGCAAAAACGGCGTCGACGCGGGCTTCCATCATTTCTTTTTCGCGGACGGCGTGGTAACGCTCGTACTGGTAGAAGTGACGTTTGAGAATAGCGAGAGCTTTGTCACGCTGCCCGGTCAGGGCGAAAATCGCGGCGAGATTGTACGACGCGGGCAGCAGATTAATGTTTGCCATCGCGATCTTTAACGCTTCATCTTTTTTACCGGCGGCGGCCATGAAAACGGCTGAGAATACGTGGTTGTACGGGTCGTTCGGGTCGAGATCGAACGCCTTTTGCGTAAACCCGGCGGCTTTCTCAAGCTCGCCCTCCGAATTCCAATAAACGGCAATATTGCGATAGGCGAGTGCGAGCGGATATTCGGCAACCGAATCTTCCATAAGATGCAGCCCTTTCTTGAACTCGCCCTCGTGGATGGTTATCTTGCCGAGGCTGTGAAGAGCGACCGCACGCGAAAGCGGGTCGGCCTGCATGTCAAGGATTTGGTGGAATTCGATCTTTGCCTTGTCCCAATCGCCGGTATGATGGCGGTGGAGCTCGCCGAGGTAGCGAAGGGGCGTTGGGTCGGCCAGGTCCATTTTATGTGCCCGGCTGTAAAGTTTGTCGGCCAGAACGTATTGCGCTTTATTTTCGGCGATCAGGCCGCGCTTCATTGTTTGAACTATCAGGGCGCTTGTTTTGGCTTCGAAGATCGGAGATGTTTCCGGAATCTCGCCTATATTTTCAGCACCGAGTTTTTTCAGCTCTTTTGCGGCATCCTTTGCCTTTTTCGCGAACATGCATTTTTCGGCGGCCACCGTTTTGTAGAGTTTGATCGCCTCGGCGTTTTCGCCCGCTGCGGCCTTGGCTTTTGCATCCTTCAGCGTCGCATCAAGTGCGGCTTCACGCGTTTTGACCTCAGTGCCAACAAGCTTTTCAACGTCGGCGACTTTAAGTTTTCCAGCGGTGTTTTCGAGTTTGTTTAGAGGCGTACCGTCAGGCGTAGCGAGTACGGCAACCGGAAGTTTCGATCCGCCGATGAGTTTTTCGGCATTGGGCTCACGCTGGTCGGCGAGCTGCATTGTCACGCACTGGGCCGCGTAAAGCGATAATGCACGCGATTCGCGCAAGGTAGATTTTTGAAGCTCATCCTTCGAAGCCGGAAACCAGTAAAGAACCAGCCCCGATGCTATCGCCGGGTCTTTCTCGGTTCGCACATTCTTCCACGGCACATGATAGACAACCGGATTGGAAGTCGAACCGCCACCGCTGCCTCCGCTGCCCGACGTGCCGCCACCACCGCCACCGCCTCCACCGCCGCACGTTGCCCAAACGGGGGAACACACAAAAACAAAGACAAGAAGAAAAGCGACGACGTTAGCGAATAGTGATTTCATAGATGCACTCCTGATAAGATTTATCGTGACCCCCTGAACCTAATACTAATTTGAATAAGAACGCAGAAAAACGTGTGATGCAATGAGTTTCAACTCGGTTGCACCACGCCAAGCAAGGTAAAGAACGACCGCGTCAGCCAAAGCAGCGGCCACCCCTCCTTCGTAAGGAGGGGAGTTTTAAGAAACCTTGCCCTTGTGTGTCCAGCTTATGCGTCCCGGATTGCGGCTTTTGCTTTTTCGGCTAGTTCGGGCGGCACTTCCTCGAAGCCGTGTTCCGTTCGGGCGTGTTCGGCGACCTGGGCCATGACTTCTTCTTCGGTTTCGCCTTCTGCTACAAAATCGCAGTCCGGGCCGACATCTCTGCAGCTCATTGTTTTTGACATTTTTTATCTCCTTTAACTGTTCATTCTTTGCATTTAAAACCGAGTTCTGTCGTACCGATTGGCGTTGTTTTCCATAGAGAAGCGGATCACTTCGGCAGACGCCAAAATTTATTCACCATAACGCTGATGACCGATGATGCAAGAGCAGCGGCGAAGCCGATCCAGCCGATCGTATTGCTGACGACTCCAAACCACGAAAGCACAATCAGTGCGGTTCCTGCCCACCACGTGATTCAGATGGTTTGCCTGAGCCGCAGCGAATTGGACTCGTCCGTTTCGCTTGCCGCAAAAGCTTCATGTTTTTCAAGCGGGCCAGGTGTTTCTTGCCCACTTTCTATGTTGATTTCTTCTTTATCCTGAACGTTACTCATCATCCTCATGTGCACGGACTCTGCCGGAGGCGACGGCTTCGTCTACTACCTTTTTCAATAAATTACCTGGGAGCGGGTCGTAGTGAGAGAATTGCATGTGATAACTGCCTCTTGCCTGGGTGACGCTGTTTAGTTTCGATTGATAATCGAGCATTTCCGAGAGCGGTACTTTGGCTTTTATTATCTGCTGTTTGCCGCGGACTTCCATGCCGCCTACGCGGCCGCGGCGGCTGTTCAGATCGCCCATGATGTCGCCGGAAACTTCCTGCGGTGTGAAAACTTCGACGTCCATTATCGGTTCAAGCAATGTTGGATGAGCTTTTTCCATAGCGGCGCGATAGGCCTTGCGGCCGGCGGCCCGGAATGAATGCTCGTCGGAATCGACCGCGTGGAAGCTGCCGTCGATAAGCGTGACTTTGAAATCGACCAGCGGATAACCGGCGACGGCGCCGCCCTGAGCGGCTTCGATAATTCCTTTTTCGATTGCCGGGCGGAAATTCTGCGGTACCGATCCGCCGAAGATCTTGTCCACCCATACAAAGCCTTCGCCCCGCTGCAACGGCTCGAAAATGACCTTGCAATCGCCGAACTGGCCCCGTCCGCCGGACTGCTTCTTGTGGCGGCCCTGCACCTCGACCTGCTGCGTGATAGTTTCCTTATAAGGCACTTTTGGAGGGTGAAGGGCAACCTCGACGTGATACCGGTTGGCCAGTTTGGCAACGATTGTTTCGATGTGAAGCTGGCCTGATCCGGAGAGAATGAACTCTTTGGTCTGCGGATCGCGATCGAAATGGAGCGACGGGTCCTCTTCCAGAATTCGGTGCAGCGCACCGGAAATCTTGTCTTCATCGGCACGTGATTTCGGCTCAATGGCGAAGGCGATAGCTGCCTCGGGATATTCGACACGCGGATACACGATCGGTTTCGCCTTATCCGATAGCGTGTCGCCGGTCTGCGTGTCTTTCAATTTCACGACGGCGATGATGTCTCCGGTCGCGGCTTCGTTGACTTTGTCCAGAGTCTTGCCGGAAATTACGTGCAGGCCGCCTAATCTTTCGGGGGCGTCGCGCGAGGTGTTTTGTACGATCGCATCCGAAGAGATCTTGCCGCTGACGACCTTCATCACATTTATGCGGCCTGCAAACGGATCGGCGATCGTGCGGAATACATAGGCCGAAAAAGGCTCGTTGTTACTGTATTTTCTCGTGATGCGTTCGCCGGTCATTTCGGCGTCGGTGAATCCGTGTTCGGATTCGTGCGTCGCCGGATTCGGCGCGAATTCGACGATGTGATCGAGCAGAATCGAAAGCCCGGCCAAGGTTATGGCGGAAACGGCGTACACCGGGCAAAGCTTGCTCTTTGCAATAGCCTTGGCGAGATTCGGGTAAATATCTTCTTCGGGCAGCGTTCCATCCGCAAAATATTTTTCCATCAGGGCGTCGTCGGATTCGGCGACAAGCTCGATCAGGCGTTCACGGGTCGAATCGAGCAAAGCTTTACCTTCGGACGGGATGGCGATGCCTTTAGCTTTGCCGTCGGCGTCGAACTCGTATGCCTTTTGATGAACGACGTCAACGATGCCTCGAAAATTTGCTTCTCGCCCGATGGGCAGCGTAAAAGGCACGATCGAGCGTGCAAATGAGTGCTGGGCGGTATCTAAAGCATGGTCGAAATCGGCGTGTTCCTTGTCGAGCTTGTTTATCACCATGAAACGCGGCAGCAGGAATTCGTTGGCGTACTGCCATGTTTTTTCAGTTTGCACCTCGATGCCGTGGACGCCGTCAACGACGACCAGAGCACAATCGGCCACGCGCAAAGCCGGACGGGCGTGCGATACGAATGCCGCGTAGCCGGGCGTGTCTATCAGGTTGATCTTGGCGTCGTTGTATTCCAGGTGAGCGAAATTATTGTTGAGGGAAATTTTCCGTTCGATCGAATCCTCTTCGTAATCGGTAACGGTCGTGCCTTCATCGACCTTTCCCCAGCGATTTGATGTTCCGGCGATGTGGAGCAGGGACGAAACGAGCTGGGTTTTACCCGCGTCGCCGTGTCCAATGACAGCCAGATTTCTAATGTCCTCTGTTGCGAATGCTTTCATTTTCGGCAAGATCTCCTTTTGTATAGTCTAGAGTCATGAGTCTTGAGTCGAGAGCAGGAGCGGAATTCCGACTCATTACTCGTGACTCACGACTCTCGACTGTTCCAGTTGTTGGTAAGAAAATAATCTATACGACCTTCAGCATAATGGCAAGAGAAACCGGACGGTGGACTGATGTTCTGGTATATTATGACTCGCAAGATAATTAACTTTGAGTGACAGCGGCCTCATCTCATTCTTGTTTCTCTTATTCGTCTGGTTCTTCTTTTTTCGTGGTTTGCTATTTGTTTAGCGACGGAGAATTTGAACACCGAACAAAAAGCGAAACCCGACCACGGAACACTATGAATACGAAGAACAGAAAGAATACACGGAATAAGACGTGGAAAGAACACATGGAGCAGCCGGGCAGCATTGTTTATGAATGCGGTATTGACTAATGAGTTACAATGATTGCGCGGAGCGAGTGCCGACCGTATGGGACATGGCAAAAAACCTGGTGGAAAACGTCTTTTTTAATTAGCGCATCGTATGTGCTGTATTGCCGTGCGCCGCGAACGCCACCTTATTCGATTAAAAGGAACATGATGAAAAAAATTATCGGATCAACTAAAGGCTTTTTAGCTTTAACCGTCATTTTGACGCTGCTGATGAACGCCACGCCCGCGAGCTCGCAGGAATTGGTTTCGGTAAGCGATATCACCGGCGGTTCGAGCGTTTTCGTCTTCCGCAGCAGTTCAAAAGGGGCGCCAAAGAAATTTGTTTCCAGAGTCCGTGCCGTCAGAACGAAGACTCAGCGGATGGAAACAGCGCGAAAGGTCAGTAAGCAATACGTTGCTCTCGCAAAGGTAACGCCGCGTCGAACACGAACAGCGTCAATCGATCCGAACGATCCGCGTCTGAAGAAAATTGCGACTATGACGCCGGACGCTGCCTCGAAGCTTTTTGCGGGTGTTGGCGAATATTACATGGATCGGGATGATTTTAATAACGGCATCGATTTCTTTCGCGAATCGGTTTCGCTCGACGCAAAGAACTTGAGTGCCCGAAACGGACTGAGCGATGCTCTTGCGCTCAATGGAAACCAACTGCTTGTCAAAGACAGCCCGGCCGCGGCCCGCAAATTCTTTGAAGAAGCGTTGACCTACAATCCGAATAATGCACCGGCGCACTTTGGATTGGGCGAGGTTTTTTCAGCTCTTGAAAACGACAGCGAGGCACGCGCTAATTACGAAAAAGCGTTGGCGACCGACAAGGCCCTGACCGAGATCTACACGCCGCTCGGCATCCTTTACTACCATCAGGGCGAGATCGCAAAAGCGGACGATTTGCTGTCGAAGGCGATGGCCATCTCGCCGGACGATCCGCAAACACAGTATTTTCTAGGATTGATCCGCTACTCGCAGAACCGCAGCGAGGAAGCCTTGACCGCCTTTAGAAAAGCAAAAACCGCCGATCCGGCATTCGCCGAAGCATTTTATCAATCGGGCGAAACGCTTTTGCGGTTGAACAAACCGGCTGAAGCGGTCGCGGATTTTGAGAAGGCGAAGACGCTCAAGGCGACTTATTTTGAGGCTTGGCTGGGACTTGGCTCAGCTTATTATGAAATGAATAAATGGCCGGAAGCTGTCATCGCGTATAAAGAGGCGGTTCGGCTCAAGAACGACAATTGGGCCGCGTTCGAAAATCTTGGTGACGCGTACCGGCAGCTTTTAAATTACAACGACGCCGAAGCGAACTATAAACTTGCGGCATTGTTTATCGAGCGTACAAAGGATTTCAACAAAGAACAGGCTGCGGATATTTTCAGTAAGAGCGCGTTCATGATCGCAAAACAGTGCGAGTTGAACATGGCCAAAGCTATCAAATGCCGCTGGGATGACGCGGTAAACAATCTCGAAAAGGCTTCGCAATACAGTTCAACGGGCGTGGATTATGCGAATCTCGGCTGGGCCTATTACAACGCGGCACGGGCGGATCTGGCCCGCAACGATGCGGCCGCGGCAAAGCCGAAGCTTGAAAAGGCGAAAATCGCTTTGCAAAAGGCCGCCGCCAATAATCCAAAATTCATCGCCGGGCCGCTTCTGAATCTCGGAATGGCGCTAAAAGATCAAGGCGATTACGCTGGTGCTGAAGAGGCCCTCAAAAAAGTGCTTCAAAAAGAGCCGAACTGGGGTTTTGCACTCAACGAGCTCGGCTCGGTGTACCGAAGGCAGAACAAATTCAAAGAGGCCGCGGAGCAATTCCGGAAAGCGGCCGATAAGGAAGAAAAGAACGGCGTCGTGCAATACAATCTGGGAGAAGCCGAGTTTCTAAGCGGCAATCTGGGCGAAGCGAAAAAAGCTTACGCAAAGCTCAAAAAACTTGGACGCAACGATCTCGCGGCGCGGCTTGAGGTCGTGACCGGCGGGAAGGTTAAAGGGTAAGATCCTCTTTCTTCGTTCCTCTTGGTTCATCATGTTCTTCTTGTTCTGAGGTTACTTTTTCTTTATATGAAAAGATTTCGAATTGACCACGGAACAAGAAGATCGACGGAACAAGAGGAACAAGAAAGATAAGGGGAACGACGGCGGACTTGTCTAAACCGCCGGTCGCTCTAACGACTTGGTTCCTGACAATCCTCTGGAGATTCTAAAAAACATCCCGCTTGCACCGCTAACGACGTTGAAAATAGGCGGCCTAGCGCACTTTTTTGTCAAAGCCGAGAGCGAGCGGCAGGTTGTCGAGGCATTCGAATACGCAAGGAATGAGCGGCTCGATCTGTTCGTTCTCGGCGGCGGCAGCAATATTCTGGTGTCGGATGACGGGTTTGACGGGCTGGTTTTGCAGATTGCTTTGAAGGGGATTACGGGCGGAAACGCGAGTGTGAACGAGCGTGCGTTGGTTGGCGAAGTCGGCACGCTCCTTAACAGTCGCGTTTCTGCCCGTATCACCGCGCAGGCCGGAGAGGATTGGGATCGGCTCGTCGAATACTGCGTCGAAAACGACCTCGCAGGGATAGAGTGTTTGAGCGGCATTCCCGGTTTTGTCGGCGGCACGCCCGTTCAGAATGTCGGGGCCTACGGTCAGGAAGTTTCGGAGACGATCATCGCGGTTCGATGTCTCGACCGGACAACGGGCCGCATGGTTGATCTGACCAGCGCCGATTGTGGATTCAGCTACCGGACCAGCATTTTTAATAGGTCGATGCGTGACCGATATATCGTTTTGTCGGTCACATATTCGCTCACCAAAGATGGCGCGCCGAAGATCGCATACAAAGATCTTAAGGAATATTTTGCTGGACGCGAACCGACGCTTCGCGAAACACGAGAAGCTGTTTTACAGATCCGGGCCGCGAAATCGATGGTCATTGACGCAGATGATCCGAATTCGAGCAGTGCCGGTTCGTTCTTCAAAAATCCGATAGTTACCCGCGACACGCTTGCAAATATCAGCGAAAGACTGGAAATCGAAAATTTGCCGCATTTCGAAGTCGATGCGGACCATGTCAAAATTCCCGCCGCGTGGCTGATCGAAAATGCCGGGTTTTACAAGGGTTTTGCGATGGGCAACGCGGGTATCTCGACGCGGCATTCGCTAGCTATCGTTAATCGAGGCAATGCGACGGCGAAAGATATTCTTGCTCTCAAAGATCGCATTGTTTCGGAAGTTGAGGCGAAGTTTGGTATGGAACTGCGGCCCGAGCCGATATTTATTGGATTCTAATAATACGAAGCGCCGCCAGCCTCCCGCAAAAAAATTGATTACCAAACGTCCATAAGAGGTATAATATGCGTGGCTAGTTTTGTGCCAACCCAACCAAAATAATCCGCGAGGTAAGCTATGTACGGCAGAAACCATTTTTTCAAAGTTCTTTTTTCGATGATCGCATTTTTTTCGATCAGTTTTCAGGGCTTGGTAGTCAGGGCAACGGACATCGTCGCGACAGATGATGTGGTCAGCGGTGCCAGCGTTTTCGTGTTTCGCGAATCGCGGAAGAAACCGCAGGAACGGGCAGGCGGCTCGGTCGGCCTTGGCGGCAGCCGACAGCGTTCGTACCGCGAAAGGCTGAATGCACAGATAGCCGATAATCGGAAAAAGAAGGTCTCGGCGGCAAAGGCACGGCAGACGGCGCTTGCAAAGGCGCGTGCCCGCGAGCGGAACGCGAAACTCAAGCTTTCAAACACATTGGCGGCGGTAGCCGAGAAAAATATGGAGGCGGGCGATATCGCGGCCGCGACGACCAGTTATAGAAATTCATTGAAGGCGAATCCGAAAAATGCCGAAGCAATCGACGGGCTGAGCGAAGCTTTGACGGTGACGGGCCTTCGGACCGCCGATGAGAATTATACTGAAGCGGCCGTGCTGTTATTTGATGAAGCCGTTAAGCTGAACCCGAAGAATGAGATCGCGTTCACCAAGCTTGGCGAAATCCACGACTCGAAGGGCCGCAACGTTCTGGCGATAACGAATTACGAGAAGGCTTTGGCAATCGATCCCGCACTGTCGTCTCTGTATCTGCCGGTAGCTTTGGCATATGTCGAAGCGGGCAATGTTGCGAAGGCTGATGCTTACCTGACCAGGGCCGAAGCCGCCGGCGCGAATGGCACCGATGCTAAATTCGCACGCGGCGTGCTGCTCTCTAAACAAAATAAGAACGCTGAAGCTTTGTCGGTATTTGATCAAATAGTCGCCGCCGAACCGCAGAACGGTGCCGCAAGCTACCAGCGGGCCGTCATTTTCGAAAAGCTCGGACAGACCGATAAGGCGATCGACGCTTACAAGAGGACGACGCAGATCGATCCATCGTATTCGCTGGCTTGGTTCGACCTCGGGGTTATCTATTACAACAAAGGTGACTACAGCAACTCTCTTAAAGCTTATGAGCCGTTGCTGCTGATCGATCCGAATAACGCTCCGGCCCACGCCAACATCGCGAGTGTCTATCGCCAACTCGAGCGTTTTCCGGAAGCGAACGCCGAATATGCTTTGGCCGAAAAGAACAATAAGGGCATGAACGGGGACGCGGACTTTTACAGCGAGTGGGGTTTCTGTCTCGGAAAAACGAATGAATGGGACAAAGCGACCCGGTGGCTTGAAACCGCACAGGACCTGAAGCCAAGCGCTATCGATGATACAAACGTCGGATGGAGCTACTACAATGCGGCACAGACCGACATTGCTGCCAAAAACGACGCCGAGGCGAAGGTCAAGCTCGAAAAAGGCAAAATGTCACTGCAAAAGGCGGTCGAGAAAGACCCGAATCTTGACGCGGCCTATATGAATCTCGGTTCCACCCAGAATAGTCTCGGTGAGCACAATGAGGCGGTCGTCTCTCTGAACCAGGCGGTCAAGCTGCATAATGATTGGGCTATCGCACTAAACCAGCTCGGCCTGGCATATCGTGGGAACAATGACCTTTCTATGGCATTGTCGCAGTTTAACCGAGTCATCACGCTGGACGGCAATAACGTAGTGGGACTTTTCAATCTCGGCTCGGCGCAATACGCCAGCGGCGACAAGCGAGGAGCAAAAAAGACCCAGGACCGTCTTAGAAGGCTAAATCCTGATTTGGCGAATCGTCTCGGTAATATTATCGCCGGCAGGTTGATCGACGAAGGCATACGCAGAATCCGGGATAAGATCAGGATTCCGGGAATTCCATTCTAAGACTTTCGGACTGTTGTTTTAATTTGTTGACGGTTTGCTAATCCCTGCGGACTCCGCAGCTTTGCGATAGACCATTTCGTGCAAAGCCGTGAGTTAAAACTAATCCTAACTTGAATTCGATTCGACGCGCCTGACCATTTTGTCGGGGAGCGTGCCGATTCGAACAGGTCATCTTTCAAAAATGGATTTTGGCGCCGAATTGCAGTTGGCGGCTTTCGCGATATGTGGCGGATTGGCTTCCAAAATCGGGCAACGGCCCCCGCAGCTCACCGGTTAAGGGGTTGACGAGAGAGGTGAAAATATTGTTGCTTGACAGACTTGTACCGTTGTAAAACGAAACCTGTTTGCTATTGAAAGCGTTCGTTGCCTCCGCATAGAACTCGAACGAAAATTTTTCGCTGAGCTTGAAAATTCGCGAGTATCGAGCGTCGACACCGAAATACGCGGCCAGCCTGCCCGAATTCCGTGATACGCCGACGGGCCTGTCAGAGCCTAATACGCCATCGCGGTTAAGGTCAGCGGCAGCCGAAATATCGAAATTCTCCCCGCTATCGGCGATCAGAATTAAGCCGAGCTGATTATCGTTTAACAGAGCATCAAACAATCGATTAGCCGTCCTAAATCTCGGCCGGGCCACCATGCTTAAGTTAAAAACTTGGTTGACATCGCCATACGCATTTCCGCCATCAGTCTTCCGGTTCGACGGGTCCGAAAGGGTTACCGATCCCGGGCCGTTTTCCTCCGGAGCATCGTCACGCGCGCGTGACAGCGTATAATTAGCGTTGACTTGAAACCCGTTTGAAAAACGTTTGGTCAATTGCACAAACATAGCGCGGTAATTCAGGCTGCCGGCTGATTCAGCCAGTTTGATAAGATTGAATTGCGGAACAACAGGATTCGTACAACCGGTCAAGGTTACTCTGCCTGACGGGTTTACGAAGAAAGTTCCATAGATCGGGCGCCCATCCGCCAGAGTGCCGCCGACGGGCAAACAGTTGATGTTTCGATAGACGGGGATGTGCCTGGCGATCAAGTAAAGAAAGCCCGCGGTTACGGACATGTTATTGGTAACAGCCTGTTCGACCTGCACATTCGAATGAACGGCATACATCGTTTTAAAGTCCGGCGCGACCGTATCAATATTCCGCTGCGGGATCATCGCTCCGGGCGGAAAAATGCCGAGCTTATTGGGAAATTCCGGAGCACCGGCATTGCCCGGTGAGAACGAGAAACTAAAATATCGCGGATTGCCATTGTTCAAAATCGCCCGACGATACATGGCAAGCAATGGCGGGTCATAATGGATGCCGCTGCCGATGCGGACGACCGTCCGATATTTCCCGTCGCGTAGCAGATAAACCAGGCCGAGCCTGGGCGCGAAATTATTTGTGTCCACGCCGAATTTTCTTGAGTAAGGCAGCGGAGAATCCGGGTCGGCACCCGGAGGTTGATATAGTTCGTAACGAAGGCCGACCGCCAGACTGAGCCGCCGGGAAAGCTTCCAATCGTCCTGGATGAAAAAATTTAGAAAAGTAGTGTGGTACGGAATTTCACTATCGCCGAAGGTTTCCGAATATTGGGTATAGCCCTTCCGCACGGTCCCGTTATCGGCGTCGGCATACGCCTGTATCGACGGAAATCTGTATTTGGCGGAAACCTCGCTCTTAGGCCGATCGCGAATGAAAATTATGCCTCCGCCCAACTTAACGGAATGATCGTCGAAGATTTTTGTAACCGCGTTTTGAAGCTGGAACGCGGATTCATTAAGGGGGATGGTGCCTAAAAGCGGATTCCGGCCAAAGTCGGCAACGTTGTCAATTGATATGGATACGCCTGAGGCCGAGTGTTCGTTTGCAACCAAAGGCAAGATGCTTCTTGCATATTGAAAACGGAACTCATTAAAGAATGTCTCCGAAAACGAAGTAACGGCTTGAGCGGCGAAGGCGTGATCATATCCGATTCGATCCGCCGATCTCTGCGTCGTGCTTAGGTCGCCGGTAAACGAATTTCTAAGCCCTGCGTCAAAGCGGTTATAGCGGAAACTGGCCCGCGTGCCGCCGGAAATTTTCGCGTCGGTGCGGAAAATAAAATACGGCAAATTATCGCTGGTTACATTACTATTCAGAAATATCGAGGCTGGCAGCCCGGTCGCGATCAACGCGTTGCGGTTTTCATCCGTTATGGTGATCGGCGACGTCATATTGCGGCGTGTCCACTCGTAACCCGCGTAAAAATGCCAGCGGTCCCGGATGATCGGGCCGCCTATGGCCGCGGTGACGCCGTAAGCTCCGACGTTGGGTTCCGACTCCCCGCGCGTAAATCCGAAGGGCTTTGACGACAGCCGGGAAGGCCTGTATAAAAACGTTACGGCACCGTCAAGATCGTTCGTGCCGGATGGCGTGATAACATTTACGACCGCACCCGCCGTGTTTCCAAATTCAGCCGAATATCCGTTTGACAGCAACTGAATTTCCTTCACAAAAGTCTCGGAAATAGTATTTAATCGAAAGCCGCTCTGGTTCGCGTTGTTGTTGTAGTTGCCGTCGATATTGTAACCCACGCGTCGACGCAGGCCGTTTGCACTCAAATCGATGACCAACGGATTGCCAACCGTCCGCCCATTAACAGCGGGCTGCAGAAGTATAAAATTGTAGGGATTACGCGATACGAGCGGCAGGTTTTTTACATCGCGCGAATTTATTAAGTGTCCGATCTCGAATTTCGATGCGCTGGCGATGGCCGCGTCCGATGTGACAATGACAATTTCAGTAGGCCTACCGGGATCCAGAAGAATAGCGATCGAGGCGGTCTGGCCGGCGGAAAGAATAATTCCACGCCGCTCAAAGCGCTTAAATCCGGGGCTTTCCGCGATTATCGTGTACAAGCCAAGACTCAAGATCGGAAACCGAAATATGCCGTCTTCATTGGTGGACCCGGATCTCTTTGCTCCGGTTTGCACGTTGATCGCGGTAATTGAGACCGCCCGCACAATTGAACCGTTTGTGTCTGTAACTATCCCGTCGATCTGGGCATCGAGAGCCTGCGATTGCGTGTAAGCGGCGTGAACGCAAATCAGAACCAGCAACACACAATTCAGGACCTTACTCGGATTGTTGCCATCTTGATGCCGCATAACTCCAAATGTTCAGCGTCGGATCAGTTCAATCCGACGCGCCTGACCAAATCGTCGAATCGCGGGTCTGAACGCAGCGAATCAAAGCGGGGATTAGCATTGAGCGTAACCATTGCCCATCGGCGTTGAACGATAGCCTTTTCCAGATAGGCAAACGCCTGTTCGCGCTGTTCCAATTCAATCGAATGAAACGCCATCTGCATATAGTTAGGATTGCCTCCTTTTTTTTCGGCCTTGGCTTTTTCAAGTTGTCGCCACGAAATTCCCCGCCAGCCCGATCTGGCATAAATTGTTTTCCATAAATTTATCTCGTCCGGTTCCTCTCCGGCGAGAATCCGAGTTTGAACAAAAGACGCGAAGGCTTTGTCGTCTTCGCCCTTCAAACGATATGAATAGTTGAGCCAAGAATAGGGGGAGTAAAATTCGGGATCCATTTCGACAGTTCGTTCTAACTCAGTAATCGCTTCATCGTAGCGGCGGGCGAAAAACAAAATCTCTCCGTAAATCGTATGATTCAGCACCGAAGCCGGTTCAAGGTCAATGGCAGTTTTGATTTCCGCGATCGATTCGACACGTTTTCCAAGAAAACCAAGCAAAAGCGCGTACATCCGGTGGGCGGCGGAAGAATTGGGATTCAATTCGACGGCGCGTTTGTGCTCGCGTTCGGCTCCGGGAAAATCCCAGTCGTAATTAGTCTTTATTTCGCCTAAATACGAGTGTGCTTCAGCTAGGTTATCGTCAATTGCAAGAGCTCTTTCTATCGCGGTTTTCGCTTTCTGATATTGCTCGTGCGTATCGCCGCTAAGGTTCAGAGCCGCAGCCGTCTGAGCGTTAGCCAACCCTGCGTAAGCAAGCGCGTAGTTTGGGTCGAGCCGGACGGCTTGCTCAAAGTATTCAACCGCCTTACGAACATCTTTTTGGTTTCGTTTGTCCGCTAAAGCCGTGGCTAATAAATAAAGCCGATACGCTTCGTCATTCGTCGTGTAACGCTTTGCCGTAGTATCGTTCGGCTCTCGATTCAATTGTTTCAAGAGCGGCCCGCCAATATTTACCGCGACCGCATTCTGAACCGAAAAAATCGTTGAATTCTCCTGCTCGACTTTGAAAGAACCTTCGACCAAGCCGCTTTGAACATTATACAACTGCGAAGTGATGCGAATTTTGCCGTCAGCGATTTGATAATTCGACGCGAGAACATAATCAACCTTCTGCTCACGCCCGGCGGCAATAGGATCTTGCTCCACATCGGCATATTGGCGCGTCGCGCTCAATGAGCGGACGATAATTCCTTTTGCCGAACTGATCTTGAAAATCAAGGAATCCGCAATGCCGAGTTCATAACTTGAGTCGCGATTTTCCGCCGTTAAAGGCTTTATTGGCAAAACGGCGATGGATTTTACCGCGTTCGGATTGACGGAAGACGCGGTTTGAGAATTGAAAGACAACAGGAAAATCAGAAAAACCGCGCTCAGGAAACCGACGGTGAACAGAACAAAACGTGCCGTATGTTTTGGCTTGCTCACAAGCGGAGCAAGAGTTTCATTGATTGATGATGGTGACATCCCCAATTCGGTTTCAGGTAAATTTTCGACAGCGGCAGCAGAACTTTGACTGCCATTTGTTGATTCTTGCGCGGATGGTTCGCGAACTTCCTCGACTTTGGCGACAAAACGATAACCTTTTTTCGCGACCGTTTCGATAAATTTGTTTCCGTTTTCGTCTTCTCCCAAAACTTTGCGCAGCGTATGGACGATTCGCGCTATGTTCGCCTCTTCGACAAATGAATCCGGCCACACCAACTGCATCAATTCTTCTTTTTCGACGAGGTGCCCGGCGTGTTCGACCAGGACGGCAAGGACATCGAAGGCTTTCGGCGTCAGTGAAACTGGCGTTGCATGGTTCAGCAACTGCCGCTCGGCGAGGTTTAGCCGAAACGATTTGAAGTTGTAAAAAAGGCCGTTTTCACCGCGCATGTCGCCCTCGGAGAAATCTAGGAGAAAACTAGGATGCTTTTGCAAAGACATGACGCGCCTCCAAACGATATTTTGCTTACGAAGAAACAATTATCGCCGGTTGCCTGTAACGCTTGGTCAATGTCTAAGAAGCTTCGCCCGCATTATATAGCAACCGGCGGCCAAAATAAACAAGAAGTTCGTGAGTTTTTCTTGCGTCGATGCGATCTACTTTCAGATTGGAAGCAATTCGCCCCCAAAGGCTGATTCAGTCAACACTCCGCGTATGGCCAGCTTCAGCCGCCGCGCAACCAGCAACTTTTATAAGGAGAAAAAATGAACAAGCAGAAA
>JAYSON010000134.1:0-5972 GCA_043722725.1 Chloracidobacterium sp. | reverse complement strand
CGAAAAAATCTGACATTTATTCAAACAGGATGAGCAGGATATACAGGATATGCAGGATTTTTAAGTAAGTTCGTTGATTTTGTGTCAGTTTTAATCCTGCCGATCTTGCTATCCTGTTTAAATTACCCGCCTGAGACAGCGGTGAAGATAGCAATCTCATCACCGTCGCGGATGATCTCGTCGCCGGTTGCATATTCCTGATTTATCGAGAACAAAAGCTTGTGAGCGGTAAGTCGAGGATATTCGATCAGCAGTTGATCAAAGAACTCCCCGGCTTTTTTCCCATCGGCTGCATCAACATCGATCCGGTGTTTGCCCGTGATCGCCGAGGTTGCACCAAAAAATAGTACTTCTATCGGCATAGTGTTGCGTCGACACACTCCCTACCGGTCGTGTTTCCGCCTTTCTATCTAATTGCGCCTTCAATCGGGCTTGACGCCGATGCATACAGGCGTTTTGGCATCCGACCTGATAAATATGCGAGGCGGCCGGCCTGGACGGCGAGGTTCATTGCGGTCGCCATTTTTTCGGAATCTTTTGCTTCGGCGATGGCGGTGTTCATCAGGATTGCGTCGGCGCCGAGTTCCATTGCTATGGCTGCGTCGGACGGCACGCCGACACCGGCATCGACAATTATTGTCGCGTCGGGAAGTTGCTCGCGCATTATTCTCAAGTTTGACGGATTTTGAACACCCATTCCCGATCCGATCGGTGCGGCTAGCGGCATCACGGCCGGACAGCCGGCGTCAAGCAACTTTTTAGCCATTATCAGGTCGTCGGTAAAATACGGCAATACGATAAAACCTTCTTTTACGAGTATTTTTGCGGCTTCGAGCGTTTGCTCATTATCCGGCAGCAGCGTGACCGGATCGCCGATGACCTCAAGCTTTATCCAATCCGTTTCAAGAGCTTCACGCGCGAGCCGCGCCGTTCGAATCGCGTGATCTGCATCATAGCAGCCCGCCGTGTTTGGCAAAATCTGCATTTCGGGCGAAAGGTAATCTAGAAACGATTCAGTCTTGCGGTCGAGCGGTACGCGGTTTACGGCAACCGTGACCATTTCTGCACCAGACGCCTTGTGCGCGGCCTGCATTTCGAGAAAGGAACGGTATTTGCCGGTTCCGATTATCAGCCGCGAACCGAATTCCTTTCCGGCCAGTGAAAATTTTTCTGACATAATATAAGACAATTTTCACGCAAAGCCGCCAACAACGCAAAGTTCCCTATACTTTTGACACACTCGGCCACAGAGGTCCCGAAAAGAAAACGCGCATTTAAAATTATCTCTCAGCCCGCAATCGCTTCATCCGCCGCCAACAAAATGAATGATCTCGATCCTGTCGTCCGCAGCGATCCGAATTTCACCCCATTCCGAACGACGAATAACATTTCGATTCAGTTCGATTGCGATGCGTTGAGCCGGGAGCTCAAAATACTCCAATATTTCACCTAGAAAAAAGTTGTCCGGAATCTCCCTCTCTTCTCCATTGATAAGTATTTTCATTGACCACCATTATAATAGCTTCCCACAAAAAATTCATTCGCGATCCGTAATATAAATATTGTTAGTAATTGTTTAAGTTTTTTGGCAAATCCGCTAGGCGAGCATCGTCAGGTCGGAAGATAGAGTCATTTTAAAACTGGTGGATGGCTTTATCGACGAAAAGAGTTCACCGGCCCATTTCGATAAAAGGAGACATATCATGGCTACAATCACAGATAGAAAACTTACCATTTCCCACGATCACAGAAAGAAAACTGCCACACCAGTCGTTACATGCAAAGTCAACTTCACCCAACTCGAGCTTTGCCAGATGAGGGCGTGCCCTGAGTCACGGCTTTTCAAATTAAAATGCCAACTCTGGGGAGAAGACTCCGGACTTACCTTCGGAGACGATTTTCTTTTCACGTATTCCGACGCTTTCTTCTTCCCCGACGGCACTCCGACGGCATCCGAAAGCCGAACGTTTTCGGTTCTCGTCGGAGAAGGCGTATTGGACGAGGATTGGGGACAAGACGAGATCTATGGACGTCTGATTCTTACCAATCTCAGCACAATGGTAGCGATAAAGAAGAATACGAATACTGTTTCACACAGTTTCTAGAAGGCGATGGCGGCAGCGTCATTCCTAGGGGTGTGTCGTTATCGGCACACCCACCGGGATTTAATTTACTCGGTAACGCAATAGCCCGAGTCAACCGTGAGCGATAGAGCGGCGCAATTCGATCTCTTCGCCGTCGCTCATTGCGCGTACAAGAAATGCCGCGCGGCCCGAACTGAAGGTTGGCAGTTGGAGATTTACAGTAGCGACGCCGTTGTTATCCGTCGAGGCGTGGAAAATGACGGGCCTGAAACTCGAGCCGAGAATCTTGACCATGATCTGCGCTCCGGTGACCACTTTGCGTGAACTTCCGCGGCTGACCATAAATCCGACGGTGTTCCGCTCACCGCCCCGGAATTTTACATCGCCCAATATCTCGATCGAAAGCTTGTTGTTCGCGGGCCGCTCGGCAAATTCCGGTTCATTGATGATGGCCACGGCTTCGGCCGGCAAGACGATCTCGTCTTCTATAATGCTGATACCTTCAACCATCGCCTCATCGGCAATAGGATCCGGGCCGTCAAAGACATCTTCAAAAAAGGGCTTAGGGATCGGGCTTTCGATTTCGGGAAGTTCCTCGCGAACTTCCGTTAAAGGTTCGAGTGGCGGGACAAAGGGAAACGAATCGGCTTCAACGACCGTCAGTTCGACCGGTTTTACTTCAACGCGCTTAGCGTTCGCCGATTCGCGGGCGGTCATCTGTTTCAGATCTTCGATGCGCCCGGCGTTGATTGCGGCACAGATAAGCCGGTGCTGTTTGTGCAATCGATCAGCCAAAACCTTTTCGCTGAAATCCGCACCCAACAGGTCATCGTATGATGCCCGCTTGCTGGCGAGTATCGTGCCGCGATCATAAACCAGCGACAGGATCACCGGCCTGGACAAACCCTTGTCTTCGGTTTGGACGTGGTAGGTTACGCCCGCGTATTCGATATCTGTATTGAAACCCGTGATCACAGCGTTTTAGATTGATTCGGAGAGGTCGATGAGGCGAAAATACAGCAGCAACTGCTAGTTAAGAAGCTAGCACAGCTGAGCATTGACGGTCAATAAATAATTGCGTTCGAGCGGCCCGACACAGTTCCGGAATAATGAGTTTCTTTGGCGGTTGGCGACAACCCAGCTAATAATTCATTGCCTTGACACTAAATCACGCTTAACTTACGATTGTCCTTGCGCAAACCTTCTCAAAGTCTTCTAGGGAAAAGTGCGCATTTCCAACCGAATTTTATGGCGGTGAATCGACAGTTTAGAGGTGTCAATGTCCGACTTTAGCCTGATGGCATATGCCCCAATAGGCATAATGTTCCTTGTTGCGATGGGCTTTGCTGGAAGCCAGCTTCTAGTCACGCAACTTATTGGCCCGCGCAAACGAACCGCGACAAAATTGATGCCCTACGAATGCGGTAAGGACCCGATCGGCGGGGCCCGGGACCGTTTCTCGATAAAGTTCTACACCGTTGCCGTTATCTTCCTTTTATTCGATATCGAAGTTCTTTTTATGGTACCGTTCGCGGTCGCGTTTAAGAGCTTGATCAGGCAAGAGAATTTGACAGGCATCGCATACGGATCGATCGCCCTGGTCGAAATCCTTGTGTTCATCGCGACACTCGTCATCGGTTACATTTACGTTTGGAAGAAAGGTACTTTCGATTGGGGCTTGCAGGCCCGTGCCGAAGCCCGCGCCGAGGCCAAGGAAATGGCGAAAAAGCGTAGGGCTTCAGAAATGAAGATAGCGGCATAGGAAAAATCGAGAGTCTTGAGTCGGAATCGACTTGATTTAATCCTGCTCAAGACTCTCGACTCCAGACTGACGTCTAAATATTTATGGGTTTAGAAAATACACTATTCGAATCGCTGCCCGACGTTGTTACCGTCAAGCTGGACGCCATCGTCAACTGGTCGAGAAAATCGAGCTTGTGGCCGGCGACATTCGGATTGGCTTGCTGTGCGATCGAGATGATGAACACCGTTTCGGCACGCAACGACCTTTCAAGATTTGGTGCGGAGACATTTCGTGCTTCGCCGCGGCAGGCCGATGTGATGATCGTATCCGGCCGGGTTTCTCGCAAAATGGCTCCGGTGCTTCGCCGAATTTACGATCAAATGCCTGAGCCGAAATGGGTTATCTCGATGGGTGCGTGTGCTACGTCGGGCGGGGTTTTCGATAATTACGCGATCGTCCAGGGCGTCGATAAAATCGTGCCGGTCGACATTTATATTCCGGGCTGCCCGCCGCGGCCGGAAATGCTCGTGCACGCGATCATGATGCTTCAGGACAAGATCATGAACGAATCGGTCAAAGACCGCCGCGACACCTTTGAGCCGGAATCGCGGGTTTCGATAGTTCCGGGTACGCTGCCGGTTACCGAAGGAACGGCACTGGAACGGGAAACCGAAATCGAAGTAGCACAAAATCAGACATCGCGGCCGTATTCAATTCCATCGAGACACGAGAAACGGCGTTCTTCCTAGATAGGATTTAACAAAGAGACGCAAAGCGATTGCAGAAGCCCGCATGTAAGCAAGGGCGAAAATCGACTATTACGCCCTTTCTTACGTGCGGGCTTCTGCAAAATTATATGACTGAAAAGCTTCACGAATTTGTCGAAAAATTGAAAGAAGAAAACGCGGCTTGGGTTGCGTCGGTAAACGAGGCGTTCGGCGAAGTCACGGTAACGGTACCGCGCGAAGCAATCGTCGATGTTTGCTGGGCCTTGAAATCCAAAGACCGTTTCGATATGCTCGTAGACCTTTGCGGTGCCGACCGCGGACCGGAAGAAGAGCCGCGATTTGAGGTGAATTATCACTTATTTTCGACCATACATTATAGCCGTCTGAGGTTAAAGGTTTTGCTCTCTGAAGACGAGCCGAATGTTCAGACCGTTACAACGCTTTGGAAGACGGCCGATTGGCACGAACGCGAAACTTATGATCTTTTTGGCATTGTCTTTAACGGGCATCCGGACCTAAGAAGGATTTTGCTGCCGTCCGATTTTGACGGCCATGCGTTGAGAAAAGATTACCCGTTGCGAGGGTATGAACCATACAGCATGAATTAGAAAATAGTGAATGGTGAATGGCTTCGGAAAATTGATCGAACTATTTACGATTTACGATTCACTAAACTATGAGCACCGTTGTAAAAAACATTCCAAGCCAATTCGAGGTGATGGACCGGTCGCTTGAGTCCGAGATGACGCTGTCGATGGGGCCGCAGCATCCTTCGACGCACGGCGTTTTGCGGCTCGACCTTAGGCTCGACGGCGAGCTTGTCGTCAAGGCTATTCCCGACATCGGCTATCTCCACACCGGAATGGAGAAGCTCTTTGAGTACAAGAAATACCAGCAGGGCATCGTCATTACCGACCGGATGGATTATCTTAATCCGCTTGGAAACAATTTGGCTTATGTGATGGCGGCGGAAAAGCTGCTTGGGCTTGAGATCCCGGAACGGGCACAGGTGATTCGTGTCTTAATGTGCGAGCTGCAACGGATCGCGTCGCACATGGTTTGGCTCGGCACGAGCGCACTTGATCTGGGTGCAATGAGTGTTTTCTTTTTCTGCTTTCGCCAGCGTGAAAAGATCCTAAACCTGATCGAAGCCGCATCCGGCGGCCGCATGACACCGAGCTATTTCCGCATCGGCGGCCTGATGATGGACTTGCCGGCCGGTTTCGATAGTCGTTGCAAGCAGTTTAGTGCGGATTTCCCGGAGGCTTTGGACACATTCGACACGCTCGCGACCGGAAACACGATCTGGCAAAGCCGTACAAAAGGCGTTGGCGTGATTGATAAGGAAGAGGCGATAAATTGGGGCCTTACCGGACCTTGCCTTCGAGGTAGCGGCGTCGAACTCGATCTTCGCAA
>JAYSON010000133.1:0-6609 GCA_043722725.1 Chloracidobacterium sp. | reverse complement strand
GAATCCCGCGGGAAAGTTCCGCCTGCCTATCGATCAGAAATCGCAACGCGTCAGAGATCGGTTTTGTTACCTCAAATTCACTTCGTATCTGAACCAGATCGCCCCGCTGCAGTCCGGCGATCTCGCTGGATATCTGGTTTACGGCAAGTTGCAGTTGATTGAGTTCTTTTTTGGCGTCGATCGAATCGGTTACCTTGGCGACAAGTTTTTGAAACGAAGCGCTTATGCGGTCCGAATTTTCCAGCGGGCTTAAAGCCGCATCCGTCTTGCCGGCGGTCACATCATCCATCAGTTCTATAACGTTCACGAGCTGCTGCGATGTGCGGCTAATCGCGTGCAGAAGTTCATCCGTTTCGATCGATCCAGTCGTTTTAGGAAGTGACATTCCGGGACTTCGTTCGATGCCTTTTGCGAGCAGATTTACCTTATCGATCGGCCGCATGAATTCATTCGACGTCCACCAGGCAAAGGCAACAGTTGTAACTGTGGAACAAAAGACGGTTGTTAGAACCGGTATCAATGAACTAGATGTCATTTGCGAGGCGATGACGAACGCGATCATTCCAACCACGCAGTTAACGAGGGCCAGTCCGATGACGGCAATCCATATCTTGCCTCTGAGCGTGTTTAGCATGAAATCTTTGGATGGTTCGGTCATTTGCTGCTCCGCAATAAAATTACGCTATGCTCTGATCCAGCCTTTCAAACAAAATTTCGGGGTCAATCATTTTGAAAACGTTGCTTTCATGTTCGACCAATCGGGTCATTCCGTCCGGTGGCGCATTTGGATCGTCCGTAACGGCCACAGGGGAGACCGCGATAAGTTCGTGCATCAAGTCGACCGGGACTGCGAACTGGGTGTCCTTTGCATTCGACCGCAAAATGATAAGTTTGGCCTTCGCATTCGCGTTCGACTGTTCAAGGCCGAGGATCTCTTTAATATTGATAACCGCGATCACTTCACCTCTGAAGGCGGCTATTCCCGATATCGACGCGGGTGCATTGGGTAGCGGCGCGACCGGGAGCGGATGAATGACTTCGATCACTGCCTTTGAGGAGATGCAATAAATGCCGCTTCCCAACAAAAATGCGACGAACTTTTCGCAATTTTCTGCTATGGGCGGCTCGTCGCGAACTGAAAATACGGCAGGATTCGAGAGTTCAACCGAAGAAAGCAAATTTGTTTCTTGTTCCAGGACGCTCATTTTTCCTAGGAGATTTATGCTTCACCCTTGAGATATGATTCGACGGCCTTCATCAATGTTTCCGGCCCGAACGGTTTCGTAATGTAACCGGAAGTCCCGGCCATGCGGCCGCGAACCTTGTCGAAAAATCCGTCCTTGCCTGAGATCATTACAACCGGAACATCCTTGGTCACGCTGTTGCTTCGTATAAGCTTGCATACCTGATATCCGTCCATTCTCGGCATTGTGATATCGAGCAGAATGAGATCAGGCCGCAGATCTTCAAGCCGCTCCATCGCTTCCACGCCGTCGTTTGAACAGAAGACGTCGTGACCGCATTTTTCCAGCTTTCCGGCAATGAGCTTACGGACCGTCGGGCTGTCATCGACGACGAGGATCGTTTTTCCTTTGGTCATCGAACCGTGGGCTTCGTCCTGCTGTTTTATTTCTTCGAGCCTGATCAACAGGGCGTTGACCTGGCTGCCAAGTACAACATTATTTGGATTGAGCTGCGAAGCTTCGTGCAGATAGTTGTAGCCATACTGCAAATTTCGCAGATTCAGGTGGCCTATGCCGAGCATCGTCAGTTCGGCCTCGCCAAATTCGCGGGACGACCGTTCGCTCTCCATTCGTTCAACCGCCTGGCGGAGCACCGATTTGTCGGCATGGTGGTTAGCAAGCAGCATTTCCAGATCAGCCAGCGTAAGGACCGCCATGCAGCCATGACACGCGATGGCCTGAACCTCATTTTCGAAGTTGCAGAACGAGCACGGCAAGGTTGGCTGAATAACTCTCGGTGTGTCACTGCGCGAGACGATCCGGGTTTCGAATCCAGTAGGTGCTTCCGGTATCATCTGCTCAAAATCGCCGCTGGGCATCGGGATATTCGCACCGAACATCGTCATATCGAACGGCACATTGAAGCCTTCGTTTGCTTCGGGTGCAGGAACTCGGCCGCCGATCATTGTTATACCGAACGGTATTTCGGCATCTACGCTTTCGTCCGGTTCAGGAACGCTTTCGGACGAATCGTCAGCGGAATCGAAATTCTGTCGATTTGCAAATTCCTCCGGGTCTATATTTATCGAAGCGATCGTCGGATACTCTTCTGCTGTGGAGACGCTGTTTCCGTTCGAAAATGGCGTAGGTTCCGAAGCCAAAAATTTGACGGAATCTTGAACTTCGTATTGTTCCGAAACCAAAGAGACTTCCTGCGTTTCTTCCGTCGATTCAAATGCGTCGGGCATTTCGCTTTCTGTTTCAGGAGCAAGTTCGTAGGTTATTTCCTCAATCTCTTCCTGTTCGGCCAATTCTGGTTCACCGTCCGCCGGGCTACTTTCCGACCACTCGCTGACTGTTTCATGAGCAAATTCCGTTGGCACTTCCGGCATATCTACCTTTTCGGCAGACGCAGAACCGTAGCTTGCATTTTCGTCCGTTGACTCGAATTCGGTTTCTGCATCGGTATCGACGAATCCTACCGTACTGTATACGACCTCTTCTTCGGCCGAAGTTTCGTCGGTGTAGTTTACGTGAATCGTTCCGTCGTACGATGCCTCATCGGAGCCTACGGAATCTTCGACCGTCGACTGCATCCAAGTGGGTACTTCGGTTTCCTCAACTGGGGCTGTGAAATCTTCGACAACTTCAACCGGAGCCTCGGGTTCTTCTACAACTTCCTCAGAAACTTTCGGTGCCACCGCATCCATAATGGATGTCAGCGATTCAAGACCCGCCTTCGCGCTCGCATTTTCCGGATTTATCTCCAAAATACGCGTGAACGCTTCGATCTTCTCTTCAAAGCCGTTTGCTAAGTGCGATCTCAGAACCCAGGCGTCTTCGGCATCGGGCTCTTCGGCCAATATTGCGTTCAGGAGATCGTGAGCTTCGGTATTGTTGCCGGCCACCGCCGCGGTCCTCGCTTCGGCCAACAAGTTCGCTCGAATGCTGTCGCGGGCCGCTCTATAAGCCGCTCCTGCAGATTCGTTTTCAGGATCGAACTCCAAAACCTTCTCTAGATACGTTATCTTGCCCTCGTTCGAATCTGAAAGCGATGCCAGCCACAACCACGCCATCGGGTTTTGTTCATCGTATTCAAGGGCCTGATTGAAATATTGGGCAGCCGCATCGGGTTGATTGGCTTCCGCCGAATCGATGCCGCGTTGGACAAAATTCTTTGCGAGCAGCGATTTCGTTGCCGTCGACCATTCCAATGCACGGGCGTTCGCAGGATTAATCTCAAGAACGTTGGTCAGGAATACAAAAAGCTCTTCGGGGTACTCGCTGATCGACGAAAGCCACAGCCATGCGCTTTCACTTCGGGGATCGAGTTCCGCCGCACGCGTAAGTGCGATCCGGGCACCAGCGCGATTTCCAGCCTGTGCAGCTTTGATGCCTTCGCGCAGATATTCAGCGGCTTCGGATGAGCGGGTCTCGGTGCTGGTTTCTGCGGTTACGATTTCGGCAAACGGGATCGGCGACTGATCTTGTTCGATTTCTAATCTCATAAATTTGTCGTTGAGCTGAATTGTCTTTCGAAGATGGTTGTGGATTTGAACGCCGATCTGACAGCGCGGGCGTTCGATCAATTTTTATTAGCAAAATAAATGCCAAACTTCGAATTTCGGCAAAAAACCACCAAACTGCACGATTTACGGACGCTAAATGCGATAGAATTAAGTTTCATAACAAATTACAGGTTTGATCTGTCGGTCGATCTGACCGCTTTATGACAAAAAATGTTAATCAGAAATGACAAAAAGTTGTAGCTTATTGGCTAAAAGGTAATGAGTTATGAGTGAAAAAAACGCTGATGCGGATGTGATCATTATCGGCGCCGGACCGGCCGGATTATCGGCGGCAACGTGGTGTTTCGAGCTTGGCCTCCATACAATAATCTTCGAAAAAGAGGCCGAACCCGGCGGGCAGCTCTTGCGCATCTTCAATCCGGTCACAAATTACATCGGGCTTGAAACCGCCAATGGCCGCGAGCTGCGAGACATCTTTGTGAGTAGCTTTGCCAAACGAAAACTAGCCGTGCGGCTTTCGGCCGAGATCGCCGAGATCGATCCCGCGGCAAGATCGATAGTAACCACCGGCGGTGATCGTTTGACTGCACGGGCTTTGATCATTGCAACCGGCGTGCGACGGCGGCGAATGAGCGTTCCGGGTGAGGAAAAATTTATAGGAAAAGGCATAATCGATTCCGGTTCGAACGAAAAGGAAAAGGCGAAGGATAACACAGTCCTCATCGTAGGCGGAGGCGACGCGGCATTGGAAAATGCGTTGATCCTGGCGGATTTTGCGTCCAAAGTTTACGTCATTCATCGTCGCACGGAATTCAGTGCCCGCCCTGAATTCATCGAAAGGGCAAAACAGAACCCGAAGATCGAATTTCGCTTTGAAACGGTCGTAAATTCGATCAAAGGCGGCATCGAGGTTGAGGCAGTTGAATTGACCAATCTTACAAACGGCACGACCGACGAACTTACGGCGGAAATCGTTTTAATTCGAATCGGCGTTGAGCCCAACACCAGGTTCCTGAAAGGTAAAATAGGCCTCGACAGCAATGGCTATATCCCGATCAACAGCATATGCGAAACGTCGGTTCCCGGCGTTTACGCCGTCGGCGATGCTGCCAATCCGGTTGCCCCCACCATCAGCACCGCCGCCGGCATGGGAGCCGCGGCCGCCAAAGCCGTTTTTGGTTCGCTTAACGATGCAAAAGCTGTATAATCCGTTGTATTCAAATCCCAAAATTTGAATTTTATCCAAAAACTCTTTTCATTCCGTTTCGATTGACGGCTGGCCAACTTTTTATTTCGTTGAGTTTACGGCTGTTTTATGCTTGCACAGTAGATTGGAACGAAAAATGCGTTACTGAATATCAGTAATTTCTTCATAGACACATTTACCGCCATTTTTAACATTTAGGAGGAACTATGAAATTTAGCATTGTGACCACAAAGGTTTTCACGCTGTTGACGATAGTCTTGCTTTCAGTTTGCCTATCGGGCAATGCTTTTGCGCAGGCAGGCACGACCGGTATTCGCGGAACAGTCAGCGACCAAAACGGCGCTGCCGTTGCCGGCGCAACTGTGCGTTTAACGAATCCAAGCACTGGATTTAATCGCACATCGACAACATCCGAGGACGGTAAGTTCAGTTTTGCTGGGATACCGCCTTCTACGTACAGGCTAGAGGTCGAAGCTGCGAACTTTAAGAAATTGTTGAATTCGAACGTACAGGCCCTTGTCGATCTGCCGATTTCGGTTGATCTTTCATTAGAGGCGGGCGATGTCAGTGCCGTTGTTGATGTAACCTCTAATTCAATTGATTCTGTTGTTAACACGCAGGATGCGAGTCTTGGGAATAATTTTGTCCCCCAGCAGATAACCCAGCTTCCGACTAACCTTAGAAGAGTCGCCGATCTTCTTACGTTGCAGCCCGGCGTTACACGTGAAGGTTATGTCGCAGGCGGCAGAAGCGATCAGGCAAATATTACGCTTGATGGAATCGATATTAACGATCAGCAAAATGGAGGAAGGACTGAACAGTTTCAAACTCAGCAGAACACCGTGTTGCGACAGACCGTTGAAGCAGTTGAGGAATTTCGTATATCGACGGCGAACTCGAATGCATCTCAGGGACGATCATCGGGTGCTCAAATCTCGTTGGTCACTAAGAGCGGTACGAACAACCTTCGTGGGGCGGGGTTTTATTTCTATCGACCAACCGCTTTTTCGGCAAATGACTTTTTTAACAACATAGCCGGTGTTGAACGTCCAAGCTTGGCACGACACGTTTTCGGCGGAGCTATAGGCGGCCCGATCATAAAAGACAGGTTTTTCTTCTTTTATTCGTATGAAGGCCAACGCCAGACTGTGGGACTTCCGGTAAATGCTCTTGTTCCGTTGGCTCACGTGGGACAGGGCCAGTTAAGGTTTACGGGTTTAGCGCCGGGTGATCCGGTCGGAACTCTTCCTCACCCGATCACTCTTACAACTGCCCAACTGAACTCGATCTATTCGCAGGTAGGCATCAATCCGGCGGCGGTGGCAGTGTTTGCTGGTGTAACTTCCCGCTACGCTTCAAATAACACAATTATCGGCGATAAGGTGAATACCGGCGGATTCCTTTTCAACTCACCAACGTCAGACGAAGAAAACGCGCACATTGCGCGGTTTGATTACAAAATCAATGACAGCCAAACGCTGTTCTTTAGAGGCAATTTTCAGAACGACATTAGCACCGGAACATCGGCTTTTCCCGACACTACAGCTACTTCATCATGGAGCCACCCTTATGGTTTTGTTGCGGGACATGACTGGGCCATTAGCAGCAATAAGGTCAACAACTTTCGTTACGGACTGACCAGACAGGCATTTAGTAATCAGGGAGATTCGAGTGCGCCCAGCATCAGCTT
>JAYSON010000132.1:0-2534 GCA_043722725.1 Chloracidobacterium sp. | reverse complement strand
CCGGCTTTATCGAGCGGATCGCCTCGCTCGACCAAAAAATCGATCTCCGCCTCGCTCATCTCGACAAACTTCACCCTCGTCCGCTGCAAGCCCAAATGCGAATTCCCGTTTTGCACCACAGCCACGCCCGTCAGCACCTCGTGCCAGCGTCCTGCCAGCAACGTCAGCATACGTTTTGCATCGGCGGCATCCGTCGGCTTTCCGATAATTTGATCGTCTATGACAACGGTTGTATCCGCCCCAAGCACGATCTCACCTATATGCTGCGGAGCGACAGCCTCAGCTTTTGTTTTTGCAAGCCGCTGCACATAAACATCCGGCAATTCGCCGGGCAGCTCAGTTTCGTCGATATCCAGTACGTCCTTAGTGAACTTCCACCCGACCGATTCCATTATCTCGGACCTTCGCGGGCTGCCCGACGCGAGTATTATTTTCGGTAGATCTACCATTGAGCGTCTATGATTTAGCATTTAAAATTGATCTCGTTTAAGATAATAGTTGATAATTGCGGGATGGCAAATGCGGGACATTCTCAGCTCATTACCAAAAATATTCGAAGGCATTGACGGAAATGACGCCGCCGCGGAGGCGATCGTATTCGCCGCATGGAGGAATGTCGTCGGCGAGGCGTTGGGCGAACACGCCGTTGCGGTGCGGCTTATCAAAAAGAAATTGATCGTCGCCGTCTCAAGCGAAACATGGCGAAATCAGGTCGCCGATCTGGCCGATCAGATGATCTTCAAGCTGAATGCGGTACTTGGCTCATCGCTTGTGTCGTTTATCGAATTCAGGGTCGATGCGAAGATGGTACGGGAGCACCGGCGAAAGATCGAAGCCAGGCAGATAGCCGATGCCGAATGGAGATCACTCGTTAACGATGTAGTTACGCCGCAGCTGCAAAATGCTGCTGAAACTATAGCGGACGAATCGCTGCGTTCGGTCTTTTTAGCGGCGGCAGGAAGCAGCTTGGCTAGAAGGCGCAAACACGACCAGTAGGAATGTGTGTTTCAACGGACAAATAAACACACTCACTACCACTCGATCTTCTTCCTGCTAATACATTTATGGACGTAAGAAAAATCGCGAAATTGGCGCATCTCGAGATCACCGACGAGGAAGTCGCCATGTACACGCCGCAAATGGCCGACATCGTCAAATACATCGAGCAGCTAAACGAACTCGACACGGACAATATCGAACCGATGCTCGGCGGACTCACTGCGGAAGGTGCCGCGACCCAGGCGATTCGCGACGATATTGTCGTACCGTCGCTCGGCCAGGAAGCCGCCCTGAGTCAGGCTCCATCCGGCGTTGCAGGCCATTTTCAGGTCCCGAAGGTGCTTTAATAATGCAAATTGCAAAATGCACAGTGCACAATTTGCTGATTCTATTTTGCATTTTGCATTTTGCATTTTGCATTAGCTCTTGCGGCGTTCCGAATCTCGAACCAACGGCCTGCACCGATTCACGGACCGCCGTTCGCGAGTTTTACTCGTTCCATTTCGGGAACGATATGAAGTTTTCGCCGGACAATCTGAAGCTGCGTGAGCGATTTCTGACGCCTGAACTTTCAAAGCAGATCGCATCCGCACAAGACGGTGTCGATCCGTTCACGACCGGCACAAACGATTTACCAAAGGCGTTTCGCGTCGGCGAATGCAACGAAATATCACCCGAACGAACAGAATTTCAGGTGCTGCTTTTCTGGCGTGACGACACGCGGAGCGAGCAGAGAGAGATCAAGGTCGAATCTGTTAAACAAAGCGAAAAGTGGCTGGTTGATAAAATTTCGGCAAAATGAGGCGGAAACACGACCGGTAGGGAGTGTGTGGTTTTTAGCTGCCAAAGAAAAAAGGAGAAGTGGAAACACACTCGCTTCCGCTCGTGTTTCTGCCTGTGATGATCAAAACGGACATAGATAAAGTTTTAGAAAACGCCGAACGGTTGAACGATGACCTAAATTCGTTCCTTTCGATCGAACGCGGCCACGCATTGAACCGAGCCAAAGACCTCGATGCGGACAAGGGCGATCTCCCACTAAAAGGCGTTGCCGTTGCCGTCAAGGACAACATCTGCACAAAAGGAATGCGTACATCGTGCGGCTCGCGGATACTGAACAATTACGAAGCCCAGTACAACGCTACTGCCATCGACCGTCTGAACGCGGCCGGAGCCATTGTCGTTGGCAAAACCAACATGGACGAGTTTGCGATGGGCTCTTCCAATGAAAGCTCCGCGTTCGGCCCGGTTAAGAATCCCTGGGATTTATCGCGGGTACCGGGCGGCAGTTCGGGCGGATCGGCTGTCGCGGTTGCCTCCGGCGTCGTTCGTGCGGCCTTAGGCTCGGAAACCGGCGGCTCCGTCCGTCAGCCCGCGTCGCTTTGCGGCATTGTCGGCATCAAACCGACGTACGGCAGAATCTCGCGTTATGGACTTGTGGCATTTGCGTCGTCGCTTGATAACATCGGCATCTTTGGACAGACCGCAAAAGACGCTGCCGGTGTTTTGCGTGCGATCGCCGGCCACGACGAACT
>JAYSON010000131.1:0-16281 GCA_043722725.1 Chloracidobacterium sp. | reverse complement strand
CAAAAAGCTCAACAAAACTCAGCAAGAGATTGGCCGATTTACGTGAAGAATTAAATTGGTTTTACAGCCGTATGAATCGCGACGAATCCGGCGATCTCAAGGGTTTGCACAAAGAAACAAAAAGGCTCGAAAAACAAATCGTCGACGTGACACGGCAAATCGACAGCACACGCACGGATGTCGCTGGAAACCCGGCAAAACGGCAATCGTCAAGCAAACAAGACGATATTAAACTTTTACAAAACAAGCTTGGCAAACAAAGGGCGTTGATTGAATTTGTCAGTTTTGACGGCATGATCTCGGCCTTTGTCATCGGTGATAAAAATATCCATTTTGTTGCGGATTTGGCAAGTGAAAATGATACCGCCTCGCTTCTTGAAGGACTGCAATTTCAGTTTGGAACGTTGCGTTTTGGCAAACAAAATTTGAGCCCGTTTATGGCCGAGCTCAAAAAAGGTGCTGACTCGTATTTCCGTAAAATCTACGAAAAACTCATCAAGCCGCTGGAAACATTTATCGGAAAGCGAGACTTGGTCGTCATTCCGGTCGGTGTACTGCATTATGTTCCGTTTCCCGCTTTGCATGACGGGACAAAATATTTAGTCGAAACGCGGAAAATCGTTCATTCGCCGAGCGCGGCCGTTTGGCTGTCTTTGAATGGAAAGCCGGTGAAAAAACTTGAAAGCGCGTTGCTGATGGGTTTTGCCGACGAGAAAATTCCGTTTGTAAATAACGAAGTGAGAGCCTTACGAAAAATTTTTCCGAACGCAAAAACTTTTATTGACAAGGCTGCGACTTTTGAAAACTACACCGAGAACGCCCAAAAATTCGATATTTTGCATTTGGCCTGTCACGGTCAGTTTCGTCCGGATAATCCGATGTTTTCGAGTCTGCATCTAGCGGACGGATTCATAACGGTCAGAGATATTTGCTCTCAACGTCTGCGAGCGGAGGTTGTGACGCTAAGTGCCTGTGAAACTGGTTTGAACAAGATTTTTGCGGGCAATGAGATTTTAGGCCTTGCCCGCGGCTTCCTTTCGGCCGGCGTTCGTTCTATTCTCTTGAGTTTATGGACGGTAAACGATGAGGCAACAAAACTCCTGATGACGGATTTTTACACCTACTTACAACGCGGCTTTACGGTAGCTGCATCTCTACAGATAGCGCAGGCGAATTTTATTAAAAAGGGCGAGCATCCATACTTTTGGGCTCCCTTTATTTTGATCGGTTAAAAAAAATCGCTATTACTGTCTTTTTCTCCGTATTCGGGGCACTGTAAGGCGGGACCAAAGCTTAATAATCTCTAAAGGCCTTATGGGTAATTATTTTTACAATCGATTCGTTTCGGCGGCATTTCTATTATTTCTAGGTTTACTGTTTTTGGGGGAATCGAGCGGACAAACGACCTGCGATGCAATCCCGAAGCAAATAATCGTAGACATTATTAATCAAAGTGATATTTCTGCTGTTGCCACGCAGTACGGGCTTGAAACAACCCCTATCGATCAGATCGGAACTCCGCCATCCTACCGCATGCGTATCAGAGACAACAACTTGCAGACGCCGTGCGCGGTACAGGCCGCGATGCAAGGCGATGCACGAATCGCCAAAAGCGAGGTTAATCGTAAGCTATCATCCTTTGAACTCGCGGGTCTTCCGTGGACCATTGGCCAGTCGTGGACGATTGGTCAGTCATGGACCATCGGCGGAAGTGTTAAGGGCTATAAGCGTAATTGGTTTCCGGCGACGATTCGGCTCGATCAGGCCCATCAAATTAACCGGGGAACGCGGGTCGACAATGGCCGTTCGGTGGTTGTGGCCGTACTCGATACAGGTATAGATCCCGATCACCCCGAGTTTGCCGGCCGATTGGTGCCGGGATGGGATTTCGTTTCGAATGACAACGATCCGCGCGAGGAAGGTGTGCTTCGCCAGAACCCGGTTTACGGGCACGGCACCCACGTTGCCGGAATCATTGCGCTTACGGCCCCGGACGCGAAAATAATGCCGATCCGCATACTTGATCAAAATGGCGAGGGCGAGCTTTGGCGGGTCGTCGCCGCAATAATCTGGGCAGCGAACAACGGGGCCGACGTCGTTAACTTAAGCTTCGGATACAATGTTGAGCCGAGGCTCCTGAAGGACCTGCTCGACAATTGCGATGGCACCCCTCTTCCGGGCGCACAGCTTTTTCCGGAACTACAGGGAAACAAGCTGATCATTGTCTCCGGAGCAGGCAACGGCGGAAACGCTAATCCTATTTATCCGGCCGGGACCCGAATAGATCCACAGCTTGGCGTAGGAGCCAGTACCCGTCTCGATAATTTGGCGACATTTTCGACGATGTCTTTGGACAATGGGAATGGCGGCGGAACCCCCAGATTTATTCGGGCCGTTGCACCCGGCGAAAACATTGTCAGCACAATTCCAGGGGGGCGTTACGGTATGTGGTCTGGCACATCTATGGCCGCCCCGGTTGCCGCCGGAGTTGCCGCTTTGGTGAAGGCACAATTCCCCACTCTCACACCGGATTTGATCGTAGATCAGATCGCCAATACGGGAATTGAATGGAGATGCACACATCCCACACGCGGGCCGATACGAACTAATCGCGTTGATGCCTTCTGCGCTCTTACCAACAACACGGCATGCGGAATAAATGCTTCTGCCTGTAGCCAATAGTTTTCATCGAAATTTCTACTCCTCGGCCGGTGCAAGATTTGCCCGGCCTTTTCTTTTGAATTCCCCGGCTTTGACCTGTCTTTTTCTTCAATAGCCAAACACTGTGTATCCGACAACCCAAGTTCGCGAAACAATGGCTCGCTAAAAGTTGGGAAATTCACTCAGTTCAAAGGAAGGAAATAAAAATGAAAAAAGAAAACAGAAAAAACAGGCACTTGTTCAAAATAGTATTGCTCGCGGCGGCACTGGCCGGCTGGGCCTCCATCCCGATGCTTAATCGCGGGGTTAAGGCCGGCGGCGTCCCGATTTTGGTGCGGACCGCAAATTTGGTATCGCCTACCGGAAGCGTTAATCCGCACGGAGCCGCCGTGTATCAGCTTTACGCTGATGGCCAACGTGAGTTAGAGGTCGAGATCGAGGACGTCAATCTCTCGGCAGGCACATCTCTTACGGCTACAGTCAACGGCACCACAGTAGGCCAGGTAATTTTGGGTATTGACGGCCGCGGCCGTTTGAAACTTCGATCAGAAGATGGCCAAACCGTGCCCGTCATCAATGACGGCGATACGGCAACTGTCAAAAACGGCAGCACCATACTGGTTTCAGGTGTTTTTGGCGGAGGCGGCCCAACGCCAAGCCCGACGGCCTCACCGACCGGCTCTCCTTCTCCTTCTCCGAGTGCGTCACCCACGGGTTCACCATCTCCGAGCCCAAGTCCGACCGGCTCACCTAATGAGAGCGGACTTTTCGCGGCATTGACGGGCAGTACTTTGAACGGTGTTCTCCCAAGCGGATATGCGGAATTTGAGGTCAACAGCAGTCGGGTTGAGCTGGAGGTCAGGGTGCGTCAGATCAATCTGCCGCCCGGCACATCGCTTTCGGTGTTGGTTGATAACGGGGCCGTGGGATCGCTAACTCTCGAAAATAACGGAGAAGGACGATTGCGGCTTCGCAGCGACAACGGTCAAACCGTGCCGCCGGTGATTGTAGGTTCGACGATCCAAATCCGCAATGGCGGAGCCACAATATTATCAGGAACATTTGCCGGTTTTGTTGGGCCAAGCCCGACACCGAGTCCGACCGGAACGCCTGGGCCTACGCCTAGCCCGACTCCGGCAATGGGCCGCTCGTTTGAAGCGCACTTAATAGGAACGGGTACGGCCGCGACCGGAGAATTCAAGGTCACGCTAAATGCTTCTGAAACACAGGCGACAATCTTCGGAGAATTTCATAATCTCGCCAGTAACCAAACCGGTGCGCGTATCGAAACAACAGCCAGCACGCCTGTCGTTATACATAGCTTTGGCGTTGTTGGCGGAAATAACGGAAATTTCGCTTCGGTAAGCGTCAATGTCTCAGCCGCCTTAGTTCAGCAGCTCAGGACCGGTCTCTGGTCCGCCGTCATTACCAGCGTTAATAATCCGAATGGCGAGATCCGAGGCCAGTTCACGCCGCGCTCGAACGATAGTGATTTCGACGGCGACGGCAGCAACGACCTTGCGGTATTCCGCCCTTCGACCGGGACGTGGTTCTCGCTGAACAGTTCAGGATTCACGGTTGAGTCACTTGGTTCGGCACAGGATAAAGTGGTGTCTGCCGATTATGACGGTGACGGAAAGACTGACAAAGCAGTCTTCAAGGTGCTGCCTAGCGGTGCTGTGTGGGAGATTAGGCGTAGCTCCGACGGCGGAACGACATCAGTCCAATTTGGTGCGGCCAATGATATTCCGGCTAGAGGTGACTACGACGGTGACGGACGCAGCGACGTCGCCGTGTTCCGGCCTTCTAACGGCACGTGGTATATCCAAACGAGCGGAAACTGGTCCTATAGAGTGATCCAGTTTGGAATAGCGGGCGACGTGCCGGTACCGGGCGACATGGATGGCGACGGAAAGGATGATATCGTTGTATTTAGGCCATCTGAAGGCAAGTGGTATTGGCTGGGTACGGCCAACGGCGGCACCTTCAACATCGGTCAATTCGGCGTTGCAGGTGATATACCCGTACGTGGCGATTTTGACGGCGACGGAAAAAATGACATGGCCGTTTTTCGTCCATCAAACGGCACGTGGTATTCGCTCAGGACTTCGGCAGGCGGTTTCCAGGTGTTCCAGTTTGGAATAAACGGTGACATTCCGGTTGCGGGAGATTATGACAATGACGGCAAGACCGACATTGCTGTTTTCCGCCCATCTAACGGAAACTGGTACATTATTCGATCCGCGGTTCCCGCTTTTCAAATTATGCAGTTTGGAATAAACGGTGATGTTCCGACAATTGCTCGATGAGGACATAAGCGTCAGGTACGAGAAAATGCCTTGAATGAAAATTCAAAGTTTCTCTGAATATAAAGCATCGGTTGCAGCTAAGCTCAACCGGTGCTTTAAGTTTTTAACGGACCCGCATTTTCTTTGGACAACACGACCTCTCCGTATCAAATTTGTGCAATTCGGAGATAGCTTAACTCGAGAGATACATATTGCGCGCGACTAATTCGTTACCCGGACATTTGCCTCAGAGATTAGGCGTTGAAATGAGCAGCAAGTAGCAAATAGTAGCGTAATGAATTTGGAAAAAGCGGACGAAAAAAGGAAAGGGCTGCGAACATCGCAACCCTAAACTATTGAGCTTAATGGTGGCCAGAGACGGGGTCGAACCGCCGACACGCGGATTTTCAATCCGCTGCTCTACCAACTGAGCTATCTGGCCATGCCTATTTCGTAACAAACAAGCAGGCTCTAAAGTGTAAATAAGCCGTTCGGCTATGTCAAATCTCTTGGAAAAATAGCACTTCTAATTTTAGATGATCGGGCGTCGGAGTAAAAATGTGTTGACAACATCGTCTGGAGGTTTATAATCAAGATTCGGTGGTTGCTGCCAGTCAGCAAACACTTTGTTTTCCGAATCCGTTTGATACCTACCCGTGCCGGTTTGAAAGCCGCCGCTGTCCCCCAGAGGCGCAACGTTCAAACCGGCACAGCTATTTTAAATATCTTCGACAATCTTCAGGCTTTACAGTATCGCGAGCTAAGCCTTCGCGGCATCTGCGATCTCCATCCCAAGCGATACCTTTACGTCATGCTCAATGCGGTCCCGGAGCTCCGTATTTGCCTTGAGCAAAGTTTTGACGTTTTCACGGCCTTGTCCCAAGCGTTCACCTTTATAGGAGAACCAGGCTCCGCTTTTTTCGACGACCTCGTTGTTTGAAGCCAGATCGATCAGATCGCCCTCACGCGAGATTCCTTCGCCGTACATAATATCGAACTCGGTTTCGCGAAACGGCGGAGCACATTTGTTCTTCACCACTTTGACCCGTGTTCGGTTTCCAACCATCTTATCTCCGTCTTTTATAGCGCCGATCCTTCGAATATCAAGCCGAACGCTTGCATAGAATTTCAAAGCCTTTCCGCCGGTAGTCGTTTCGGGCGAGCCAAAAAACACGCCAATCTTCTCGCGAAGCTGGTTGATAAAAATAAAAGTCGTATTGGAATTCGCGACGATCGCGGTGATCTTGCGCAACGCCTGCGACATCAAGCGAGCCTGGAGGCCGGGAAGGGAATCGCCCATCTCGCCGTCCAGTTCCGCCCGAGGAACCAGCGCAGCAACCGAGTCGATAACGATGACATCGACGCTGTTGGATCGAACAAGCGTTTCAGCGATCTCGAGCGCCTGCTCGCCGGAATCGGGCTGCGAGATGAGAAGCTCATCGATATTTACTCCGAGCTTACCGGCGTATTCCGGATCCATTGCGTGTTCCGCATCTATATACGCGGCGATCCCGCCTGCTTTTTGAGCAGACGCAACGACGTGCAGAGCGAGAGTTGTCTTACCTGAACTTTCGGGCCCATAGATCTCTACAATTCGCCCGCGAGGAAGTCCACCGACGCCGATTGCAGCGTCCAGGCTAAGACAACATGTCGAAATAGAGCCTATGTCTTGGCGCGGTTTTTCGCCCAGACGCATGATCGACCCTTTACCGAACTTCTTTTCGATCTGCAATAGTGCGGATTCAATAGCTTTTCCTTTATCAATACCCATTTTTACAGCTTCTCCACTTATTTAATTTGCTTCCCAAACACATTATCGAAAACAGAACACTCACAGACTATCACAGAAAGGGAGCGTATGTGAAATGATGTTGCACCAATGACACATATCGTTATGCCTCGAATTAGAAAGATTGAACATAACTTACTCAAAAAAGGAAATTTACGCAAGCGAAAGTTTTTTCCTTCGCAATCGGCTGATAATAATGCCAAACGTGCAATGATAGTGTTACTTCGAAATATCGCCAAAGGACGATAAAGCATCCTTTGCTGCCACTCGAATTCGGCTAAAATGTTAAAATGTGTAATAAATGCGGGCATAGCAGTCGCGATGCGGTCTGCTGTGCCAAGGGGTTAATCCTAATAGTTATTCTGAAGTATCGTTATGAAAACCAATAGATTCCCAACGCTTGTCGTCGTTCTTTTGATGGTCAATATTTTTTTGACCTCTACAGTTTCCGCTAAAGATGAATGGCTCAATGTTCGCTCGAAGAATTTCAACCTGATCGGCAACGCGTCGGATAAAGATATTCGTAAGGTTGCGACCAAACTAGAACAGTTTCGAGAAGCATTTCGTCTGCTTTTCACCCAGACTAATTTGAGTTCGCCGATCCCGACAAATGTCGTTGTGTTCAAAAGTGATTCGGCTTACAAACCTTTTAAGCCAAAACGAGCGGACGGCAAAGCCGATAATTTTATCGCGGGATATTTTCAATCCGGAGAGGACGTTAACTATATTACGCTTTCGACAGGCGGTGAGGATGCCCAAACGTACGGCACGATCTTTCATGAATACGTTCACTTTATTGTTAATACCAATATCGGGAAATCGGACGTTCCGCCATGGTTTAATGAAGGCCTCGCGGAATATTATCAGACCTTTGAAATGGAAGGCGACATTAAGGCAAAGCTCGGCCTTCTGCAAAACAACCACCTCGAATTGCTTCAACAGAACAAGCTCATTCCACTAGACAAATTTTTCAACATCAGCAATTCAGCGTTGCACCAAAACGGCGGTCATTCCCGAAGTATTTTCTACGCCCAGGCATGGGCGATCATTCATTACTTCGTGGCGAATAAAAAGACCGATGGAATGAGTAAATTCCTCAACCTTTCCATGAAGAACGTCGCCGAAGAAAAGGCGTTCCAGGATGCTTTTCAAATGACGTACGCGCAGATGGAGAAGGAACTCAGGCAGTATGTAGCGAAAGGCAGTTATTTATATACGACTGTAACCTTCAAAAACAAACTTTCATTTGACGCCGAAATGCAGTCAATGCCATTGACCGAAGCGGATACGAACGCTTATCTTGGCGACCTGCTTTATCACACAAACCGCGCCGATGACGCGGAACCCTACTTAAAAACTGCGCTAGCGCTTGATCCAAATTCAAGTATGGCGAATACGACACTTGGAATTATTAAAGTGCGTCAAAGAAAGTTTGACGATGCGAAGATCTATCTTGAGAAGGCAATTTCCAAGGACCCGAAAAACCATATTGCATATTTTCAGTATGCTTTTCTTTTGAGCCGGGAGGGCCGTGATGAATTCGGCTATGTCAATGCTTTTTCCGCGGAAAAGACAGCTAAGATGAGCGACTTGCTCAAACGGGCGATTGAGATAAATCCGGGCTTTGCCGAGAGTTACGAAATGCTTGCTTTCGTAAGTTTGGTAAGTAATGAAGCCCTCGATGATGGAATCGCCGCAATGCAGAAAGCCCTTAAATTGCAGCCGGGCAACCAGCGATATGCTTTGCGTATCGCCGAGCTATATTTGAGACAGGAAAAGTTCGATCAGGCAGCCGCGATTATTGAAAAGATCGCAAAAACGGCCGATGAACCGCAAGTCAAAAGCCAGGCCGACAGTTTGATCGAACAGCTTCGACAACGAAAAGAGATATTTGCCCGCAATGATGAATCACGTAAAAAATACGAAGCTGCCATAGCCGCGGGAGCCAAAGCGGGAGGAGTACGGCCGCTGCTTATACGTCGCCGGCCGGACGGAAAGGCTCCGACACCTGAAGAAGTTGCCACAGCACAACAGGAATTCATGATCCGTGCAATAAACGGTGAGTTGCGAAAAACCCAAGCTGAAGAGACTCGATTGCTCGGCAATCTGGAAAAGATAGTTTGCAAAGGCGGTACGGTTATTTACACTGTCAGGACCGAAGGTGAATCGTTCATCGTTACGAGCAAGGACTTTCAAGGATTGGCGTTGGCTACATTCATAACTGACGGCGGAGACGCTGAGATCGGCTGCGACGCCAAAGTTGCCGCCATCAGGGCAGTTTTGACCTTCCGGCCGAAGACAATTGCGAAGAGCCTCAGCCGCGGAGAATTGGTATCCATCGAATTTGTGCCAGCTCATTTCCGTTTTGTGGACGCAAGCTCCAGCGAGACCGATAACGTCGAAGCGACCGAATCGGCAGAATCAATCTCATCAGCACCAGAACTAACGTCAAATGTGAATTCGAAGGACGACTTTGAAGCCGAGCGACGTAACGCGATGATGGAGCACATAAGAGAATCTTTAAGAAAACCGAATCCCGGCGAAAAAAGGGAAATGGCTTTTATCGAAAAGTCCGAATGCAGCAATAAAGGGATGTTTTTCTACTTCAAAACGCCGACGCAAATTCTCAAATTATCTAACCCGACTACGAAAAAGCTGGAAATGCGTGCGTTCACACAGGACGTTGAACATTTACAGATGGGGTGCGGAATGAAAGCAGTGGAAATTCCTGTCATCATCACTTACACGGAAATGCCGGACAAGAAATCGAAGGCCAATGGCGAATTAATCGCACTTGAATTTGTGCCTAAAAGTTTCGTTTTGCAGGAATAAGGATAACAAAAAATTACTGACGGAAACCTGCCGGAATATGAACCAACTAAGGGGTTCGTTCGTAACAACTTGAGATTCCATTATGATAGTGCAAATTGCTTGCTGAAACTGATATGAATTTCGCGGATGTGATCGGGCAAACGCTCGACGAAAAATACCAGATCGAACGTGAAGTTGGGCGCGGCGGTATGGGTACGGTTTATCTCGCGACACATCTGGGTACCGAAAGGCCGGTTGCGATCAAGATCATCGCTCCTCAATTCATGCAGCGGCCTGAGTTTGTTGAGCGATTTCGCCGCGAGGCCCGTGCTGCTGGACGTTTGCGGCATCCTAACGTAGTTGACGTCACCGATTTTGGCTTTGCACACACCGCTGACGGGCAGGTCGCGTATCTTGTGATGGAATATCTCGATGGCTGCACGCTTGGCGAGATACTCGAAGAAGAAAAAAATCTCCCCGTAGCCTGGACGCTTGATATTCTGGAGCAGGTTTGTTCGGCTGTACACGAAGCCCATGAGCAGGGAATCATCCACCGCGATCTCAAGCCCGACAACATTTGGCTGGAACCAAACCAACGCGGCGGTTATACCGTAAAGGTGCTCGATTTCGGAATCGCAAAGCTCGAAGAGCATTCCGCGGCAGACACGGGCGAATTTCCGGTTGCCGTTCTCTCAACGCCAACGCTCGTATCGGCTGGCAAGGCAACGATGGCCGATCTTTCGCATGAAGGAACCATTCATGACAGCATTTCACCCACCCGAATTGCCGAAGGAGTAACGGTTGCTCAGGCTGTTGATGCCGGATCGCCGATCGCGGATAAAGATACGCTTATCCAACCATCTGCTAACGGCGACGAAGCGGGAACATCAGTACTTCGGGCTAATCTAGCCGTGAACTTCGATCAGGAAGCTGTTAGTACAAGGCTGATATCCGACGAAACGACTAACAACGAGACGTTCGAACCGCGAGGCACGGTTGAAAGTTCGCTCTTGAATGTTCCTTCGACCAGTGATCTAACGCGCGTGGGAGCCGTGTTGGGAACGCCGCTTTACATGTCACCCGAACAATGCCGAGGAGACAAACTCGATCCGCGTTCTGATATTTACAGCCTTGGTGTGATCGCTTATCAGATGCTGTCGGGCGCGACGCCATTCAGCGGCGACTTCACGCAGGTGATGGAATCTCACAAAGAGTGTCCTCCGCCACCGTTAAGCGCCAAGAAAGTCCGTAAAAAACTGAAGCGGGTGATTGCCAGCGCATTGGCGAAAGAAGCGGATCAGCGTCCGCAAACCGCCGAGGCATTCGCAAGCTCGCTCCGGTCGCGTTCGGAAGGTATTTTCGGCCTTCTTCGAAGGGCGGGAATGATCTACACGGAGCACATGCCGAAGTTCCTGATGCTTTCGACGTTCTTTCATCTGCCGATGATAGTCTTTACGGCAATCTTGATCGTTCTCAGTTTTCTAAAAGTGAGCGATGCGATAAATCCGAAAGCGGCCAATGTGGCAATCGGTATTCTCGCAGCCAGCTCGAGCCTCGTCACAGCCTTTTCGGCGTATTTAATAATCGGAACGATCACATGGATCGTTACACAATCTCTTGCGGTGCCGCTGCGGCCGATCAAATTGCGTGCAGCACTCAAAGAAGCCAGGAAAAAGTGGAAGACTTTCGCGGGAACCGGGATCATAAGCACCGCGCTCTCACTCGTGATCGGTGTTTTTACATGCGGTATCGGTTTTGTAATTACGAGCATTTTGTGGACTTTGGTCGGGCCGGTTGTAATGATGGAAAATTTACGCGGGCGGCAGGCGCTCAAACGTTCTAAAGACCTCGTAAGACGCTCGTTGGCAACGGCTACGGCTGCCGTAGCGATCATGTTCCTGATACCGGCCGTTTCTGCCGGGGCGATCTCCTTATTGGTGAACATCACGGCAAAGGCGGTTGAGCGTCAAGCGGAAGACGTCGCCGTGATCGACGACAACCCTCCGGACAACACCGACACGAGCGAAGCTCTGACTACGGACGGCACGGAAAAGCCTCGAAATGTCGATTTCAGTATCGGTAATAATCGGATTAGATTGACCGGGTCGGATAAGGACATGCGAAGCCGCCTGCGGGATGCAATTCTTGAAACGTCGCTGCAGATACTGCTCCTGCCTCTCCAAATTGTCGTAATATCATTTACGGCGATCATCGTGGCTTTGCTTTATCTAAAGACGCGGCAGGCTGGCGGCGAATCGCTTCAGGACCTCTTATCGAGGTTCGAGGAAACCGACAAGCCGCGCAAGAAATGGCAGGAGCGGGTGCGGCAGCGTTTGATTCAATCCGGACGCATTACGAGCCGGTCATAGATAATGCAGCAATTCCATCAGAAACTTGCTCTCTACATTTTTGCTGGCATCGCGCTGATTTCGACCGCCGCCGCACAGCAGTCGAACCGCGCCTTTACGATCGCTTCGGGTGGGCGGGTTGAGGTAATAAATCTTTATGGGCGCGTCGATGCATTTACGGAAGCGGCGATCATTGACAAGACTGATGACGCGGCGGCAACACTCACGGTTACAGACGGTAAACTCACGATAACCGCGACCTCAAACTCGTCAATTTCGGCAAACGACGTAAAGATCGAAGCAACCCGCAGCGACATTCGGATCGAGGTCGCGCCGTCCGATACAAAAAAGCGCATAGATATCTCAATAAGAATGCCGCCGAAGATGCGTTTTAAGATCGAAACACGCGAAGGAGAGGTGCGCGTGACCGGGGATATAATATCCGCCGAAGTCCGCACAAATACAGGCACGATCGCCGTCGATGTTCCGACCGTCGATCTGCGATACGAGCTCCACTGGACGGCGTCGCGGCCGCGATTTCTCAGCGATTTCGAGCTTTCGAAGGTGAAGGAGAAAGCCGCAGGGAAGTTTGAAATCACCGGCAGAGTGAGGGACGATGAAGAAACAGTGAAGAAGGGCGAAGGGGAGACGCTGGCACGCGGAGACGCGGAGTCACGCGGAAGCGGCGATCGCGATAACGTGTTGACCGCGCCAGCAGCGGCCGATAGTTTGCGCACAAGTGCCGGTAGCAAACCGAAAGAGAAGAAAAATTCAAAATACCAAAAATATAAGTCCGTATCGATACACTTTACAACCGCGCGTGGGATAATCCTTTTGAATATTCCGCCAAACGAAGTAACGAGCGATCTTCGCGAGCGTCCGCTTACCGTTGCCGCGAAGGCGATCATTCGCAGCGGCGATTCGCTGTTGATGGAAGCGATACGCCGGGCGACGCCGAAGTATTTTGGCGATTATGCCCGGACGCTGCCGCCGATCAAACTACAACCGTCTTTTTCTGAACGCTCGTTGGTTGAAAAAGGCCCGGTCGCAAGCATAAAAAGCGCGTCGGTACGCGTAAACGACATGAATAATCGGGCGATCGCCGGGCTGCAGCCGTCTGATTTCGAACTGACTGAGAACAACGTCCGACGCGAGATCATCTCGGTCGAGCCGACAACAGCGCCGTTCAACCTAGTGTTGCTGCTGGATGTGTCGGGGAGCGTGGATAATTATGTAAACTTTATCCGTAAGGCCGCCCGCAGTTTTGTCAATACGGTCGACGAGCGCGACCGCATCTCCATCATTACGTTTAACGACGACGTGAAGGTCCTGTCGGGTTTTACCACCGACAAACGCCTGCTTTCCGAAAGTTTGGACACGTTCGACGCCGGCGGTGCGACGGCATATTACGATTCGCTTGCATATACGCTGGCCGATACGCTGCGCCCACTGAAGGGTGAGCGGACGGCGATCGTTATCCTCACGGACGGCGACGACAACCGTTCGTTTTTGCCATTCGATTCGATGTTAGCGTCGATACAGGAGAGCGGTGCGTTGATCTATCCACTGTATGTTCCGTCGGGGCTGATCGCGGCTTCTGAGACGGGCAGTCCGAACGCTGCTATCGACACGCTCCGTACGCGGTATCTTCAAGGAGAGCTTACGTCAAAGGCAAAGGGCGAGGGCGAGCGTCTTGCGAGCGTCTCAGGCGGCGTCTATTACCCGATCACGCGGCTCACCGAGATACAGCGTGCTTACGACGACATCGTCGCCCAGCTCCGCACGGCTTACACGGTTACGTTCCGCTCGGAAATAGTTGAAATCGGCACTGGTGGATCGCCTCGACTGAAGGTTAAAGTCAACAAACCAAATGCATTTGCTATTGTCGGAAGGGTGGCTGTCGTGCAATAGAATCAGCTTAGAGTGTCGAATCCGATATTTCAAGTTCTTGGCTAAATATAGCAATGTAAACCGTCGATTTGCTGATGACGCTTCAGATCAGGACAAGGCTCCGCAGCAAGCCGATCAAACCGCCGGCAAGTACTACCCAGAGGACGTCGATCTTGAGGCGGAAGAGGGAGACGAAGGCGGCGATGCTGAGGACGGCGGCGAACCAGTTGACGCTGCCGGTGAAGCCGTCTGGGAATATAACGGCGGCTCCGAACACGAGGGCCAGATTAAGAATTACGCCGACGACGGCGGCGGTAACGCCTGACAGAGATCCACTAAGAGACTTGTTGCCGCGAAGTTTTTCGATATACGGCGCTCCGAGGAAAATAAATAAAAACGACGGCAGAAATGTCGTATAGGTCGCGACAAGAGCACCCATAATCCCGCTTGTAAGCTGGCTCATTCCGTCCGCCGGGTTATTCCAACCGGCCATGAAACCGATGAATTGGAGAACCATGATGAGCGGGCCGGGAGTCGTCTCGGCAAGAGCCAGGCCGTCAACCGCTTGCGTTGGCGTGATCCAATTGTACGGAGCTGTGGTGACTGCCTGCGTCACGTAGGCGAGAACCGCGTACGCTCCGCCAAAGGTGACAAGAGCGGAAACCGTGAAAAACCTATATTCCTGTGTGTGCAGACCGCCAAACCCACGCCAGGCGATCAACGCCGCGAAAGGCAGCAGCCATAAGACAATCCCGATGGCTAGAGTCTTCGCAAAACGAGCTCGGTTCGGCAAGGTGTGTTCAAGCTGATCTGCGTCGTCCTCGATCACTAAGGACAACGGGCCGTCGGTTTTGCCTTCGTTAACATTTTTTGGTTTTTCCGGCGGCGGGGTGAACAAGGCGGGTTTGAGACGAATTCCGGCAAGTCCGACTAGAGCAGCCGTCAAAACAATAATTGGAAACGGCACATGCAGAAAATAGATCGCGACAAAGGCGAGAGCGGCGATGGCGTAATGCACGTCTCGTTTTAGAGCGCGTTTGCCGATCTTGAAAAGGGCTTCGACGACGATCGCGACTACAACGGGCTTGAATCCGTCGAGCACGCCACTGACCGCTCGAACATGGCCGTAAGCCGCATAAACGTAAGAAAGAGCAAGTAAAATGAAAATGGACGGGATGACAAAAAAAGCACCGGCCACAATGCCTCCCCAAGTGCGATGCATCAGCCAGCCGATATAAACGGCAAGCTGTTGGGCTTCGGGACCCGGAAGCAGCATGCAGTAATTGAGCGCGTGCAAGAATCGCTCTTCGCCAAGCCAGCGGCGTTTGTCCACAAGCTCGCGGTGCATGATCGCGATCTGTCCCGCCGGGCCGCCAAATGATATAAAACCGAGTTTCAACCAAAAGCGAAAGGCTTCAGCAAATGAAACACGCCTTGGTTGTTCTTCCATAAATATGAGGCTCCAATCGAGTCCCCCTAAAACGTAAGGTCGTAAGTCATTTTAATGCGCAAGCTGTACGACGGTCGTTCAAGCCCGACGCCGGTGGTTTGGTTGTAAATGATATAAAAATCGCTGTTTGGGCGATAGATGTATCGAAATCTAACATTTAACGCGGAAATGCGCGATGCGGAATTAAGCTGCAAAAGCGCCGATGTGAGCATCTTTCGAGAAAAATTGTAATTTACCCTGCCAGTGAAAAGACTTTTGGGTTGAAATTTTTCCCGACATCTTCGTAAAAAAGGACTCCTCATGGCAGCAGGCTGTAAAGACTACGCGAGATATCATAAATCACAAAATCGTTATTGGGTGTACCGCTAGTTTTTCGCGCCGAAACGAAACGTTAGGCCGACATTGAACACAGTTCCATAGCCGGGCGTGATGTGGAAGCGCGACGGGTAAATGTCTCTACCGGTTTCCGGGTCAACGCCAATCGGAGCATCCGTTCTTAACCGCGATTCGTGATACTGCTGTGTTTCGTTGTATGTTTTGTTCAGGATATTATCAATCGAAAAATTCACGTCCACCCACCTTTTGAGACGTTTTGAAATACTGAAATCCACAACGTCGTAACTGAACGCTCGAATAGCAGGGTCTTCTGCATCAACCCGATAGCTTGAAATATGCCGCCACGTGAGCCATGAGTTAAAACCATTTAGCCCGGTTAAAACGAAGCTTCCGTTGGCGGTCGTATGCGGCGCGTTGTCAACGATACCACGTTGGCTCGGATCGGATTCGGTAAATTGTCCGGGGAAAAACGCCCTAATAACTTGTGCTACCCCGCCGTTAAAACTGAGATATCGTTTAATCCGCACGAATGTTTTTAGTTCCACTCCGTAAGACCGTGAGCGGCCGGCAAATTCAATTGAGCCATCGTCCGGAATATAAACTTGCTCGTTCGAGCGATCAATAAAGAAAAAATTCGGTGCGATGGAAAAACGTTTCCCGTTATAAGCGGCTCCGGTTTGGTAAAAGTCGGTCGTCGAAATTATCGGA
>JAYSON010000130.1:0-9972 GCA_043722725.1 Chloracidobacterium sp. | reverse complement strand
GGACGAAATCTACGTGGTTCTATCAAATATGCAACCCTACGAAATTCTCGAGATCTTTCACAACCATCGGACCGAACCACGTTCAGATTAATTCGTATGTGAATCACGCCGCTTCCGGCAATAATCCTTTTATCTCTTTCACCAAGCGCTGAGCCTCGGCCTGGTCTTCGAGGGCGATCATGAAGAAGTCGTAGCTTGTTTTGAAGCAGACCATTCCGTTGCCGAAGAACCAGACGCCTTCGAGGAGCGGGTTGCCGCCGAGAATCCAGTCGATCGGGGCGCCGGTGATTGTTTTTGGATTGAGGATGTTGGTCATCATGACCGCGCCGGAGGCGAACGAGAACGCTCCAAGCAGCGGTGCGCCGATGCGTTTGGCAATATCGCGTTCGAATTTGACGCGTTCCGTTTCCGCTTCGCTCAACTCACCTTTTTCGATCAACGTTTCCCTGGTTTTCAGGTAGCCATTAAACTGTTCGCCGATCTTTTTGATCGACCACGCCGGCAGTGCCGAATTAAAAAGCCAATGCGAGCTGATGCCGGTGAAAACGACCCCGAGCCCGGCACCGACCGCCATCGAAACGCCTGTGGTCGCGGCCTGGAGCGGATTTTCCTGGATACAATCCGAAGTTTTCGAAAACACGCTCATTGCCGAATCTATGGTACGTGTCCAGGTTGCGCCGAACGTAAACGCCTTCGATAGGCGATTTGCGTTCTTGCCGACGGATTCGTAAGCGTCGTCGAATATTTCGCCCGCTTTCTTACCGGCAATATTTATCACCTCTCCGGCGGTTTTGCTTGCCTCTTTAACAATGTCACCCGCTTTGTCGCCCGCGTCTTCCGCCACATCGCGCATCGGCCCGCTTGCGCTCCAAGCCTTTTTAGCCGTTTCTTCTGCGGTCTTCATCGTTTGTTCAGCGGCTTTAACGGCTTGTTTGCCGACTTCGGTCTTTTCGGCCTCGGCTTTAATCTTCCCGGCGCCTTTTTGTGCGGTTTCCACCACCGCCCGCGCGCCCTCTTCGATCTTGTCCTTCAGGCCGAGCTGCTTATCGATCTCTTCAAACTTCTCCTTGGCATCACGCTGCCATTTGTCGAAGCGTTCCTTGTAATCGCTCATAATCGTTCTACCTTTGAAAAATATTCCGCTATCCGAAATACGCTGCGAAACGCAGGTTTGTTCGCTCTGATGCAAAACCGACGTCGAATTATCTAATATATTTACATCAATAGTTTAAACATTCAACCGTTTTTTAAGACGATGAACTATTTTCGATGAGGCACCGGTTGTGGTAATCTGACTTTTAATTGATTTGTTATGCCCGTAGTTAAGTGTCCGAATTGTGGTAAAGAGGCCGAGTTTAGCGGAAATGAATTCCGTCCATTTTGCTCGGAGCGATGCAAGCTTCTCGATTTTGGTGCCTGGACCGACGGAGAGTATTCCCTGCCGTCCGAAACTGCGTCACTGAACGATGAAGAGATCGGCGAGATCGAAAAAGGTCTCGCCCAGCATAAAGAAACATGAGCTTCTTAACAATTTTTTTCGAGATAGCACCAAGCGGCGGCACGATCAGTGCGATTGTGGCCGTATCGTTTCTGCTCGTATTTCTGGGCGTTGCATTTGTTGCCTATAGAGCCCTTAAAAAGACGGCCAAAATGGCATTTCGCCTTGCCGTGGTTGGCGTAATTTTGATGATCGCCGTCGCCGGAAGCGTTTCACTTTGGTATTTTAGTTCCGGCGGAACTCCGAAATTGAAGCCGCCCATCGAACGCCGACGTTAAGCTCCATACGACAGACTGTAAATGTAAGCCGCAGCGGTCTGATCTTTCCATTTGTTCCGTGTCTTTTCCGTGCGTTCCGTGGTCGATTCTTAAATCTTTTTCCCACGGAAAACACGGAACAAGATCCGAATAAGACGAACTTAGGAGCTACAGGCTTGCCGTTTCGCTTTATATGGACCAGTTGCCGGAAACCCCGAAGCCCCGTTTTTGGCAGCGTTATCGCGGGCTTCCAGGCAACGTTTTTGCTCTCAGCCTCGTCAGCTTACTAAACGACACCTCCAGCGAAATAATCTATCCGTTATTGCCGGTGTTTCTCTTCATGACACTCGGGGCGTCGCCGTTTTTTATCGGATTGATCGAAGGTTTTTCCGAATCCATCGCCAGCATTCTAAAGCTTTTTTCCGGCTATCTCAGCGACCGCTTTCACAAACGCAAGCTGCCGGTTTTTCTAGGATATTCGCTAGCTGCTGTTGTCCGCCCGCTACTTGCATTTGTTACCAGTTGGCAACAGGTGTTGGCCGTTCGCATGACGGATCGCGTCGGCAAAGGCATTCGCGGCGCTCCGCGCGACGCACTGCTTGCCGCAAGCGTTCCGCGCGAAAAACGCGGGCTTGCATTCGGTTTTAATCGGGCCGCGGATCACATGGGTGCGGTGATAGGGCCAATAATCGCGTTTCTGTTGTTGTCATATATTGCCTCGGATCCGGAATCGCCGACCGCACGCGAGTACCAACAAGTCTTCCTTTTTGCCTCGATACCGGTCGTCCTTGGCCTTTTCGTGATCATCTTCTTCGTCCACGAAGAGACAAAGCCTATAAAGGAATTCGACACAATTCCGATAAAATTCTCGCTCAGGGAATTCGACGGAAATTTCAAACGCTTTCTCATCGTCATCGCGCTTTTCACGCTTTCGAATTCAACTGACGCATTCCTTCTGCTGCGTGCCCAACAGGCCGGGATCGCACCGCCGATGCTACCGCTTTTGTGGATGGTTTTGCATTTGAGCAAGGTCGTCAGCTCGCTCGTAGCCGGTGATCTCTCGGACAAGATCGGCCGGAAAAAATTAATTATTGCCGGATGGATAGTTTATGCGCTCGTTTATGCGGGATTTGCGTTTGTCGATTCACCGTGGCAGGCGTGGGCACTGTTCGTTGTATATGGAACATACTTTGGGTTGAGCGAAGGTACCGAGAAAGCCTTGGTGGCCGATATGGTTGTGGACGAAAAACGCGGAACCGCCTACGGCTTCTATAATCTGGCCTTTGGAATTACGGTGTTCCCGGCATCTCTACTTTTCGGATTGATCTGGACTGAATTTGGAGCTCCGACCGCTTTTATCACGAGTGCTATTATCTCAATCATTGCAGCCGCGGCGTTATCGGCCGTTAACGCAAAACCCGACAACGCCGCCGCGTAGAACAAACTGCCGAGCCTGTTCATCACGTCTGGATACAAAATATTAATCCTGGCTTGATCGACAGACTTGGCTGTCTGTCGTACGGGTTGGCGTTTTTTCTTTTCCTTTTGTTCCGTGAATTTCGTGGTTGGTCTTTAAACCCATTACCACGAAACGCACGGAACAAAAACCGAACCGGAACAACAAGATCGCCAATACCTAGTCGGACAACTGGATAGAATTGATCATATTCCGGAATGCGTTGTTATACCTGTACGACTCTTCTTCGGGCACGACCGCTGCCACATAAAGAAGATCACCATTGCGAAGCGGAGCCGTGAAGATCGTAACAATCTCGTTTCTGTCCGTAACCGGCGACCGGCCCGCTAGCGTGGTCGTGTAACCTTGACGGCCGGCCACGTTCGCTCGGGTAAAATTATTACGCTGACGCAAATAACTATTGCTGTCATTCTGCAGAATACTCTTTACATAATCCTGCGACGCCTCTCCAAAACTCGCTCCGCGCGAACGATAAATGCCGATCATTGCTCCATGCGTGATGCCCTGGTCGCCGAAAGCGCCATCGGGGGCGAACATCAGATCGTTTTGTCCCGCGAATTCGCGCCAATTGCTCGGAACATTTAATCGAATACCACCGTTGCTATATGCCCGTGTCCGGGTAGATGGAAACGGCACGGTTCTCGAATAGCGGCCGCTTGCTGTCGGATTCGTAGCCGGCCCACGACCGTTTTTATAGGCCTGTTCGATCTCGGCCATCGTCTGTGCCCGGGGCAGGCTTCGCAACCGCTCCTGGACCCGTGCAAATTCCCGCGTTACCTTTATTGGATTTGGTGAAACGCGGAGCATTCCTGCTTCGCGATTTATGTTCTGATATCGATTGCCGGGATCGGGGTGGCTGCTCAGCCATTCCGGCCCGCGTCCACCGCCGCTTTGCTGAGCGATTGTCCGGAAGATATTCGCCAGATCGCGCGGATCGTAACCGGCTTCGGCCATTATTTGCGAGCCCAGAACATCCGCCTGCGTTTCATATTCCCGGCTATAACTTAAGAATCGTCCCGCCACGATCATCTGGCCGACCTGAGCGCCCGTCTGGCCGCCCAGGACCGCACCGCCGAGTATAGCTCCTATGCCGAGGATCTGATTCAGCGGACTGTTGACTTTGGTCTGCTGGGCCGTTGCGTGCCGAAGGGCGACGTGGCTTATCTCATGTGCCATTACGCCGGCCATTTCGCCTTCATTTTTTGCGGCTTCGATCATTCCGCGATTTACGAACATCGGTCCGCCCGGAAGCGCAAAAGCGTTAATATCACTGGCGTTCACGACCTTAAAAGTATAATTAAAAGCGGGTTGCTGGAATTGCGAAGGAATTGCGGCAACCAGCCGATCGCCAACATTCTCAACATACGCTTGAGCTTGGTTGTCATTCAGAATCGGAAATTGCTGTTCGACCTGGATTGAAGCGTCGCGGCCGATCTTCACGTCGTCCTGAACCCTATATTTGTTCTTAGACAAGCTGACGCGTGTCTGGGCCGTTGCCAAAAGCGGCAGCATTGTTAGCGTAACGGTCAACGCGATTGCGGCCATGCGTTTCATCTTGCTGTGATATATCATTGTTCCCCCTTAAGACTACTAACAAGTTTAAGCAATACTTGTACAAATTATCAAAAATACAACTGCCGGGTTTAGATGACAACCGGATAAACTCCGGTTCGCCGAAAAAGAACGCAAAGTCGATGCTCTATTTTGGATAGCTAGAAATGGCGTGGTCACGCTGCTAGTGGCGAGAAATGAAATGAGCTGAAGATTACGGAAGCAAAATAGCTAGTGTTGGCCGGACCGGAAGCCTTGTTCGGCCGCAAAGGTGTCAGCCGTCATGTCATTTTGTCTGGGCCTGAATCTGAGCGCGGCCTTGATCCGGCTGATTAAAGCCGACACATCTTTCGAATCGATCTTTTGCCGATACTTACTTTCAACCAAAAACGCGAGAACCAAATCGTTTCCCAAGTCATCAATCAAATCCATACATTCACCTAAAATCGAAAAGATAGAGTAAGCAGTATTGCGCAGAAACCCACACTATATGACTCCGATATTACTTTGATGTTAACTAAATGTTAACTTTCCGAATTCAGAATAACGACATGCTTAAAGAATTAACTATAATTTAAACTAAAACTATCGAAATGTGAACTAAGATTAAATATTAATGCACTCGTTTCGGACTTTTCTCGCGGTTTTCCCTTGGAATTATGGCTTCGTCCAAACTAATTTTTTTTTTAGCGGCACTGCTTAGTTTCCTTTTGGCGGCGACGCCCGCGTGTTTTAGCGGCAGACACGGTAAAGGAAGTGCGGTCAAAATGCAGGGAGCGGGATCTTCCTTTATTAGTCCGCTGATGCAAAAATGGGTTCACGAATTTGGATTTCTCAATCCGGATGTAAAGATCGACTACCAGTCAATCGGTTCGGGCGGCGGGATTAAGCAGACAAAAGAAAAGACGATTCAATTTGGCGCGACCGACGTGGCAATGAGCGATGCGGATCTTGCATCCGCTCCGGGTGAAATTCTCCATATTCCGGTAATTTTGGGAGCCGTTGTATTAACTTACAATTTGGAACAGGTTCAGGTTCCCATACGTTTCTCTCCGGAAACGATCGTCGATATTTTTCTCGGCAAGATCACACGCTGGGATGACGACAGAATCAAAGCCGACAATCCCGGCGTTGAGCTGCCCGGTGTCGATCTGATAGTCGTTCATCGTTCGGACGGCAGCGGAACGTCGGCGGTTTTCACAAACTATTTATCTAAGGTCAGTCCTGAATGGAAAGATAAAGTGGGCGAAGGAACCAGCCCGAGCTTTCCTGTTGGCTTGGGCGGTAAGGGTAATGAAGGTGTGACCGGGCAGATCAAGCAAACGCCGAATACCATCGGCTATGTTGAACTAGCTTACGCCGTCAAAAACGGCATGCCTGTCGCGGAGATAAAAAACAAAGCCGGAAAGTTCATCGTTCCGAGTTTTGAAACTGTTACCAACGCGGCGGCCGAAACGCTCAACGACACGCCGGACGACCTGCGTGTTTCTATTACCAATGCAGCGGGAGCCGACGTCTATCCGATTTCGAGTTATGTGTACGTCATAATATATAGAGATCAGCCCGAAGAATTCATTAGAAAAACCCTCGTTGATTTTCTCACATGGGGAATAAATGACGGCCAGAAACATGCGCGCCCGTTGTACTACGCTCCGTTGCCGGAAGGAATGGTCAGACGTGCTTCGGCAAAAATAGCATTGGTCACAGGCGGTTCAACATTGGCGGGAACACCCGCAACCACAGCCGAATAAACGAAGCTCGTCTAAGACGAAAATTTTGTGAAGAAACGGATAAATCAAACCATTTTTACTGGCGATAATATTTTTCGCTTTTCGCTTGCGTCATGTGCCTCACTCATCTTATTGATCGTGGTGGGCATGATAGCCGTTATGACGAAGAACTCATGGCTTTCCATTGAGAGGTTCGGATTGGGCTTTTTGTTTGGCACGGTTTGGGACCCGATCAAAGGTGAGTTCGGTGCATTGCCTTTTATATACGGAACACTGGTTTCTTCAATCGTGGCTCTGCTCATTTCAACGCCCCTTTCTATAGGGGTAGCAATTTTCCTCGTCGAACAGGCGCCGAAACGATTAGCCCGACCGCTGGCGTTTCTGGTTGAGTTGCTGGCTGCCATTCCGTCCGTGGTATATGGCTTGTGGGCGATATTCGTTCTTGCTCCGCTGCTGCGTGTTTATGTCCAGCCCACCTTACAGGCGTTTCTTGGCTGGCTGCCTTTTTTTAAGGGCTCGGCTACCGGTCTTGGAATGCTTACCGGTGGGATTATTTTGGCGATCATGATCACGCCGATCATTACCGCCGTTGTCAGGGATGTATTGGAAGCCGTACCGGTAACACAACGCGAAGCATCGCTCGCTCTAGGTGCTACTGATTGGGAAACGACCAAGATAGTTCTGGCCAATGCATCTTCCGGAATTGCGGGTGCGGTCATTTTAGGGCTTGGGCGGGCAATTGGCGAAACGATGGCGATAACCATGGTAATCGGAAACCGGCCGCAGATAAGCGCCTCGCTCTTCGATCCGAGTTACACCATCGCCTCGGTCATAGCAAACGAATTTACCGAAGCCACCGGCGACCTTTATCTAAGCGCACTCATCGAAATGTGCCTGATTTTGTTTATCGTTACATTTATTGTAAACGCATTAGCGAAACTCTTGATTTTAAGCGTGGGCCGGAGAACAGCATAGCGGGACGACCGAATTCCGACATAATGGATAGACGACGATTAACAAATTCATTCGCAACCATTCTGACAGCTATTTGCGCTTTTGGCGTTGTCGGGATACTCGTCGCCATTCTTGGCTACATTTCGTTTAAAGGAGCGTCGTCGCTGAGTTGGCAGTTTTTGGTCCAAACTCCCAAACCGGTCGGTGAAGGCGGCGGCATCGGAAACGCGATCGTCGGTTCATTGATAATGCTCGGCCTCGCTTCGATTGGAGGCATTCCCATCGGAATTGCCGTCGGAACCTATCTCGCGGAAATGGGCGAGGGCTGGTTTGGTTCCACGGTGCGTTTTGTTGCCGACGCCATGATTGGCATTCCGTCAATCGTTTTCGGCGTCTTTATTTATGCATTGGTCGTATTGCAGCAAGGATATTTTTCAACTCTCGCGGGCGCTTTGTCACTGGCTTTGATAATGATCCCAATCATTACCCGTACTACGGAGGAAATGACCAAACTTGTTCCGAAGGCGATGCGCGAAGGGGCTCTCGCTTTGGGTGCTCCGCAATGGCGCGTAACAATGGATATTGTGATTCCCGCTGCCATGACGGGAATAGCGACCGGCGTGATGCTTGCCGTCGCACGTGTTCTGGGAGAAACGGCGCCTCTGTTGTTTACTGCTTTCGGAAGCAGATTTTACAACATTTACCTTGATGAGCCAATGGCTTCGCTGACCGTGCAGATCTACAATTACGCGATTTCACCGTTCGCCGAATGGCACGAAAAAGCATGGGCGGCGACGATGGTTTTGGTTGCGATAATTTTGGTCATTAACATAATAACGCGCTACGTCACGCGGAAAAGATATTAACCGACTTGTCATAACAATGAGCAAAATCAGCGTTTCAAACTTAAATTTCTTTTACGGAAAGACCCAGGCCCTTTTCGATATCTCCATCGAGATTCCCGAACACGAAGTGATAGCGTTTATAGGCCCGTCGGGCTGCGGTAAATCAACCTTTCTCCGTACGTTGAACCGTATGAACGACACGATTCCGCTCACCAAGGCCGAAGGTGAGGTTCTGATCGATGGTGAAAATATCTATACGGCCGGTACCGATGTTGTCGCCCTCAGGCGCAGGATCGGAATGGTTTTCCAGAAGTCGAATCCTTTTCCGAAATCCATCTTTGAGAATGTCGCCTACGGGATTCGCATCAACAGCATTCACTCGAGCAAAGCCGACCTTGCGGAACGGGTAGAGAAAGCCCTTCGGGACGCGGCATTGTGGGACGAAGTTAAGGATCGTTTGAATATGTCGGCCTTTGGACTTTCCGGCGGCCAGCAACAGAGGCTTTGCATTGCCAGGGCATTGGCCGTTGAGCCGGAAGTTGTTCTCATGGACGAACCTGCCTCTGCTCTTGATCCGACCGCTACCCAGAAAATAGAAGAACTCGTTGTAGGATTGAAGAGAAAGTACACGATCGTTATCGTCACGCATAACATGCAGCAGGCGGCACGTGTTTCGGACCGCACAGCATTTTTCATGCTGGGAAAGCTGGTCGAATACAACCCGACGCAAAAAATGTTTACAAATCCGGATGAGAAATTGACCGAGGATTATATTACCGGCAGGTTCGGTTAGTTTCGAAGTCGGCGAAAAATATTTACAGTAGTGTGTTAAATTATTAGAAATGGAACATAGAATTATTGACCAGCAGTTAGGCATATTACGCGACAGAATTCTGATTCTTGGCGGTGCGACGGAATCGGCCGTCACCCGTGCAATGGAGTCGTTGACCCGCCGCGACAGTGAGCTCGCCCAACGCGTTCTTGACGAAGACAAGATCATCAATCAAATGGAGCTCGACATCGACCGCATGAGCATTGAGATCCTGGCTCTTCAGCAGCCGGCAGCTCACGATCTGCGATTCGTGATCTCTGTTGCTAAGATCACGCCGATCCTTGAGCGAATAGCAGACCATGCGAGCAATATTGCGGAAGCGGCACTCATTCTCAACGAAGGCCCAGAAATTAAGAATTTCGTTGATTTTCCAATAATGGCGAAAACCGTAAGTGAGATGCTGCGGGCTGCCCTGGACGCATTTACAAACGAAGACTCGCGGATCTCGCGCGAGGTGATAAAGCGCGATAAGGAAATTGACGAAAGCTACCACCGCGTTTTTAATGATCTACTCGAGATCATGGTAGACGATCCGTCGCTAACCACCGGAGCAGCTCACCTCCTTTTTGTCGCTAAACACCTGGAGCGCATCGGCGATTACGTCAAAGATATCTGCGAATTGAACGGATATCTGCGGGAAGCCGTATTTTTCAAGCACAGTCCGCGAACATAATCTTAGGCTCCCCTTCTTACGACGAAGGGGAGCCTGCCGCTGCGGCAGACGGGGTGGTTCTCTCTCTTCAAGTGCGCATGATTCAGGCAGAAGGTTGCCCCTTCCGTTTTGTCCTTGTTCCTTCCCGTTCCTCTTGTTCCGTTTTGTTCATCTTA
>JAYSON010000129.1:0-10072 GCA_043722725.1 Chloracidobacterium sp. | reverse complement strand
ATCGAATCGTATTACAGCCTGATCGCAAACGCCTTGATCACCGGCGTCGTTTTTGCACGCTTTGCCAAGCCGACCGCAAAGGTAAGGTTCAGTGATTTGGCGGTTGTTGCTCCGTACAAAGATATTACCGGTTTGATGTTCAGGCTGGTGAACGGCAGAAACAGCCAGTTGATCGAGGTGGGCGCGCAGGTGCTGTTTGCCAGATTTGTGTACGAGGACGGCAAAGCTGTTCGGCGTTTTGATCCGCTTGAACTGGAACGAAAATCCGTTGTATTCTTTCCGCTGGCGTGGACCGTAGTTCACCCGATTGACGAAACTTCGCCGCTTTACGGCCTGACCGAGGAAGATCTGCGGCGAACCGACGCCGAGATCCTTGTTTTGCTGACCGCAACGGACGAGACTTTTGCGGCCATCGTACATACGCGTTCTTCGTATAAAACGGACGAGATCAGATTTGGTTCAAAGTTCGTCAGCATCTACAACCACGTGCGCGATGGCGAACCGATCTCAATCGATATTCGGAAGCTCTCGGAAATCGAGAGAGTTACAAGCACGTAATACCGATTTGCCTCTTCCGTTCATTTTCCGTAATTTACGTGGTAATGGTTTTAGGAATCGATCACGGAACACACGGAAAAAGACGCGGAAATACGCGGACGAATCTTCGAAATAGATATTCTAATTGGATCAAAGTTCAAACTCCGAAAACTTTGACAAAAAAGACAACTGTGTTTGATACTTGTTTTGTAGATCATTTACAAAGTTGAGCATACTTTACTTATGGCCACGCAATATACGACTTGTCCCGGCTGTGCAACGCAGAACGTGGGGATAAACGCCCGCTGTACCAACTGCGGAACCGTGCTTCCCATCAGCCCAATGCCGATGCAGCATGTTCCCAATTATGGAACGGCAAAACAGGCCGGGGCAGAGAAGAAACTCGCCGCCGGTATTTGCGGCATTTTACTGGGCGGGCTCGGGATACATAAATTTATTCTCGGCTACACCCAGGAAGGCGTAATTCTGATTTCCGTTTATATCGCGGCATTTATAATCGCGATGGTAACCTGCGGGATTGGCACGCCACTGATATTTCTTCCAACTGTTATCGGAGTTGTCGAAGGCATTATTTACCTGACAAAATCGGATGAAGAGTTTGTTCAGACCTATATCGTCAACAAAAAGCCCTGGTTTTAAGCCGAGCCACACACCAAATTGTTTACAGGAATAATTGAAGAACTCGGCAGTATCCGTTCGCTGGTAAAGGCCGGCGGTGGGGCTCGGATAGAAATATCCGCGAAGGTCGTGACCGAAGCGACGGTCGATGGTGATTCTATCGCCGTTAACGGCGTTTGCCTGACTGCTTTAGACATCGCCGCCGATGCCTTTTCGGCCGACGTGTCGCAGGAAACGCTTGGTCGTTCGACACTGGGAAAGTTAAATATAGGTTCATGTGTAAATCTTGAACGCGCCGTCACGCCATCGACACGGCTTGGCGGACATATCGTTCAGGGACATGTCGATGGGCGCGGCCGCTTCATTTCGGCTGTCGAAAGCGGCGGGTTTTGGACAGTCAGCGTCGGTTTTCCTGCCGAACTCGCTCGTTATTTTGTCTTTAAAGGTTCTGTATCGGTCGAAGGAATAAGCCTAACCATTGCGAAGCTCAATGAGGGTGATTTCGAGATCGCCGTCATTCCCAAGACATGGGAACTTACCAATCTTTCTACTCTAAGTCCCGGCGACGAAGTAAATCTTGAAGCCGATGTTATAGCAAAATACGTCGAACGATTCATGCAGACGCAAAATCGGTCGGGAATGTTACGATCGATGCGCTTAGAAAAACAGGATTCGTCTAAGCGTTTTGTTTAGTGCCGTTCTCAACAAAAAAGACGGCCTCAATCGAAGCCGTCTTTTAGTTTTTATGAACGAACGGAGACTATTTCGGTCCGCCGGCGAGTTTGCCGATGAGCGAGAATAGCGGAAGGTACATCGAGATAACAATCGATCCGATCGTCACACCCAGGAAAGCGATCAACACCGGCTCGATCAACGACAACAGATCGGCGATCGCGGTGTCGACTTCTTCTTCATAGAAATCGGCGATCTTGCCAAGCATCGCATCGAGCGCACCGGTTTGTTCACCGACGCCGATCATCTGCGACACCATGTGCGGAAATACGTTGGTTGCCTTTAGCGGTTCGACAAAGCTTTCACCGCGTTCGACACCGGCCCGGACTTTGAGAATCGCGTCTTCGATAACGATATTTCCCGCGGTCTTGGCCGTGATACTCAAAGACTGCAAGATCGGTACACCGGAGGAAAGCAGCGTTGATAGAATCCGCGAAAAGCGTGCGACCGCAACTTTCCGAAGTATGCTTCCAAAGATCGGCAGCTTTAACAAAAGCGTGTCAATTTGCCACCGGCCTCTTTCCGTTTTGTAGTAATAGTTTGTTGCAACCGACGTTCCAATAATACCAATAAGAAGAGCCAGTCCGCCCCAACCCGCAAGGAATCCGCTGATTCCCATGACGATCCGCGTCGGCAGCGGGAGCAATTCGCCGGGGCCGAGCAATCCGATAAAGATTTGCTCGAACTGTGGAATGACGACGACCATGATGACCGCAATAGCGCCGATCGCGACGAGAATGACGGCGGCGGGATAGATCGACGCCGAAACGATGCTTCGCTTGAGTTTGACCACTTTCTCGATCAAGGTCGCAAGACGCTGTAAAATCAAATCGAGCACACCGCCCGTTTCACCGGCCTCAACCATGTGCGAGTAAAGAGCATCGAAAACTTTCGGGTGCTTTTCGAGAGCCTGGAAAAGGGTTGATCCTTCTTCGACGTTTTGCCGGACCTGACGCAGTACATCTTTGAAAAACGCATTGTTCTGCTGTTCCGCGAGAATATCCAAGCATTGTACCAAAGGCAGACCCGCGTCGATCATGACTGAAAACTGCCGCGTAAATACGGCCAGTTCCTTGGCTCCGACCTTTTTCCGACGGCCGAGCTTCGGGATCGAGACAATGTTGCCTTTTTCCGACGCCTGTGTCATCACGATCTGCTCGCGACGCAGCAGAGCTCGAAGCTCGTCCTGGCTGGCTGCGTCCCTTTCACCCGCAACAATTTCATTCAAGCGGTTTCTTCCTTTAAACGCGTATGTTGGCATTTTCTAATTCACTCCTAATCACTTACGGTGATTGCAGATTTCAAATTTCTGATTTCAAATCCCAGATTTCAGATATAACACCCCAATTTGGAACTTGGAACTTTAAATCTGGAATCAAAATTTAACGGACCGGCGGACGTTCCCCAATAGTTCGGCCCTGTGCATAGGGGCTTGCGTGACCGCTCGGTGCAACGGTAGGTTTGCTCTGGCCGATGTACGTTTGGTTAAGCCCAGAACCGCGTTCGATAAGCTCTTTCAATTCGTCGGCGTTCGAGGAACGCTGCATCGCGGTTTCAAGCGTAATAAGACGTTTGTGGTGAAGCGTGGCGAGCGCCTGGTTGAACGTCTGCATACCGAATTTGTCCTGGCCGGTCTGCATCATCGAATAGATCTGGTGAATCTTGTCCTCACGTATAAGGTTGCGGATAGCGGCATTCGGCACCAGTATTTCGAGAGCCATTACACGGCCGTCGCCTGATGCTTTCGGAAGCAGCGATTGGCAAAGGATGCCTTCTAAAACAAGTGAAAGCTGTGTTCGAACCTGTGACTGCTGTGCGGACGGAAATACGTCGATGATACGGTTGATCGTTGAATACGCCGAATTCGTGTGCAGTGTCGCGAACGTCAAATGTCCCGTTTCAGCGATGCGCAGGGCCATTTCGATCGTTTCGAGATCACGCATTTCACCAACCAAAACAATGTCGGGATCCTGGCGAAGAGCCGTTCGCAGAGCCGCCGCGAACGAATGCGTGTCGGCGGCGACTTCCCGCTGATTAACAACACAGTTCTTATGATTATGAAGAAATTCGATCGGGTCCTCAATCGTCAGAATATGTTCGTGGCGATCAACATTGATCTTATCGACCATCGATGCAAGCGTTGTCGATTTGCCAGAACCGGTCGGTCCGGTTACAAGCACGAGGCCGCGCGGCTTCTTGCACATATCGGAAACGACTTTAGGTAAACCAAGGTCATCGAAAGTCTTGATCTCGTATGGGATCGCGCGAAATACTGCGCCCACGGCACCTTTTTGGTTGAAAAGATTGGCACGGAAACGTGACATACCTTTTAATCCGAACGAAAAATCGAGTTCCAGATTCTCTTCGAAGCGGTGCTTTTGAGCATCGGTCAAAACTGAATACGCGAGACGTTTAGTGTCGGCCGGTGTCATTGCGCCGAAACCCGTAACAGGCGACAGGTGGCCGTGGACACGCATCTGCGGTGGGGAATTTGTGGTGATGTGAAGATCGGAACCGCCGGCATCCGTCATCTTTCTAAGAAGTTCGGGAAGCGTGATCGTCGATTCGTTTGTAGTTTGTTGATCGAGACTCATAGGATTGGTGGGTTGTTGAGAGCCGCCCGGACTGGGCGGCCCCGAACAATGTGTGATTTGCTATTCTTTCACTGCCTGCTGGACTGGTCTAGGCCGATTTTGGAGAGAGAAAATTACCTTTTCAGATTCTTCAGCCATTCGCTCTGCTGCTTCTGCCTGTGAATTCGTCGTCACGCTGTAGATGCGCCCGTCGACTTCCGTAAAGTAGAACATTCGCGAATTAACACGACCGCCGGTGCCTTGCGATTGGGCTACGACGACGTAAACGTTCTTGCCGCCTATTTCCTTCTGGAAATCATTAACCACCCAGCCGTTCTCACGCACCATTCGATTGATGACTTCGCGCCGAAGCGATGAAGTCGGCACGCCGCCAACCGCACGGTTGCGGCCAGTATCCACGGTTTCGCCCATTGCCGGGCCGACGACCGAGATCGCTGCCGAGCCGTTTCCGCCGTCCACGCTGAATTGAAGTTCGCTTCCGGACGATTGCCCGCGTTTCCAGCCGTTCGGAGCAGCCTCACCGGAGGGAAGCAACGCAGGAGCTTTGTCGTCAACCGGTTTGGTCTTTGTCGCGGTTGTTTGCGGTTTCACATTTTGTGCGCCGCGAACTCTTGCAAGTCTTAACTGACGAAGACGCATTGCCCTCCGCCGTGCCTGAAGCGCCCGCTTTCGCTTAAGATTTGCACGATATTGGCGCCACCAGCGTTTCGAATACTTCTTGTATTTCTTTTGGATTTTCTTGTATCTTTTTGTTTTCTTCGGACCCGCTTCGGCGTATTCCGTCGCCAATGGAATGATCGTTCCGATGCCGACCAACAAAGCTAACGATAATGCAATTGCCCTTATTACCATATTTCCTCCAAACTCTTAGAGAACCGTTTCCTTTACCACTTCCTCAACCGTTGTAATTCCCTGTCGCAGTTTCGCGAGACCCGACCCGCGAAGCGTTATCATGCCAAGCTCGATTGCCTTCTTTCTTAGTTCGATCGCACTGGCACCGATAATGATCAACTCGCGTAATTCATCCGTAATTTCCATCGTTTCATAAAGACCGACGCGGCCTTTGTAACCAGTGTTAAGACATATTTCGCAGCCTTTGCCTTTGTAGGTCTTGATCTCCGGCGCCTCTTCGGCCGAGAAACCGATCTCGACAAGAGCTTCGATCGGGAAATGAGTTTCTTCAATGCACTCCGAACAGACGCGCCGGATGAGTCTCTGCGCCTGAATGATGTTGACGCTTGTCGCGACTAAAAAAGGCTCAATGCCCATATTGACAAGGCGCGAAATCGTCGATGGAGCGTCGTTCGTGTGCAGGGTCGATAGAACAAGGTGGCCCGTCAAAGCCGCTTTGATCGCGATCTCGGCCGTTTCGAAATCACGGATTTCACCGACGAGAATAATGTTGGGGTCCTGACGCAGGAACGATCGGAGGGCAGCCGCAAAATTTAATCCTATCTGCTCCTTCATCTGCACCTGATTGATGCCCTGGAGGTTAAACTCAACCGGATCTTCCGCCGTCATGATGTTCGTTTCTGACGTGTTCAGGGTTTGAAGAGCAGAGTAAAGTGTATTCGTTTTGCCGGAACCGGTCGGCCCGGTGACCAGCACCATGCCGTATGGATTGGCAATGTTACGCTCAAACTTCTCTAAGCTCTCTGCCTCGAAACCTAATTTCGTCATATCAAGCATCAGCTTTTCTTTATCGAGAAGTCGGAGCACGACCTTCTCGCCAAAGAGTGTAGGCAGTGTCGAAACACGAAAATCCAGTTCGCGTGAGCGATCGTCGATCTTCACCTTAATTTTGATTCGGCCGTCCTGGGGAAGACGTTTTTCAGAAATATCGAGCTTCGCCATGATCTTCAGACGCGAAATAAGCGGATCGCGGATCTTCATTGGCGGATGCATAACATCGTAAAGGACACCATCGATACGAAAACGTATGCGGAAATCTTTTTCGTAAGGCTCAACGTGAATATCTGACGCTCCGCGTCGCAGCGAATCGACCATCAGAATATTGACAAGACGAACGACCGGAGCATCTTCACTCGCCCGGGCAAGTGTTGCGAGATCGATTTCGTCGTTTTCTTGAACCAACTCGAAATCTTCGCCTTCATGTACCTCGAAATCGAAGTTGCCAAGCGAAACGTCGATGTCCGCCGCCGATAGATTCGTCGGGCTGATCTTCGCTGCAGGTTTTGCACCGTTTTTGGAATGTCCGTTCCTGCCGTTTTTGGAAGTAGCGGTTTTCTCGGTTTCAAATGCAACGGCTGCATCGAATATGTCTATCTCGTTCGAACCGCCGTAATACTTGCCGACCGACATTTGAATCGACTGCTCGGATGCGATAACGGGCTCGACATTAAATCCGGTCATGAATTTAATATCGTCCATCGCAAAGACGTTGGTCGGATCCGCCATTGCCAATGTCAACGTAGACCCGACCCTGGAAACAGGCAGTACCATGTACTTCAAAGCGACCTCCTGCGAGATCAGCTTGATTACCTCATCTTCAATGTGAAACAGATCTAAATTGATCGAAGGCACACCGTATTGCCGGGATAAAACCGCAGTGATCACGTCGTCTGAAATGACCCCGAGCTTGACGAGATTGGATCCGAGTCGTCCGCCGCTTGTTCTCTGATAGTCCAGGGCCTCGCGCAATTGCTGCGGCGTCACCAAGTTTTCACGGACAAGAATTTCCCCAAGTTTCGCTGACATTGATTTCTAGTTTGTTTCCCTTGGCTTAAACGCAAAGCAAGCGGAACGCTGAAGAATATATAGGTTAATACAGAAAGATAGGATGACAAGTCACGATGATAAACATCGTTCAAACGCAATAATAGATGTTTACCGTAATGATGTCAAGAAATCTTTTTGATGGATGCGTGACGGATTTTCGAGCAGATTGGTTGGTGAGTGGAGATCTAATTCGGCTTGTTCATCTGTTTTTCGAGCTGAACAATAAAGGATTCGAATGCCGCGGACTCAGGATTATCGGGGAAAAGCCGAAGAAACTCTTTATACACCGCAATCGCTTCCTTAAACTTCTTCTGTTGTTCGTAAACAAGGCCCAAGAACTGGTAAAGCACTACGGCGTCCGGTGCACCCGAAAGCTGTTTGACGGCTACCGAAAAATACTTTGCCGCTTCGGTGTAATTTATGCTTTCCTGTTCATAATCGCCGCCGGATCCCGCGCTTTCGGCCCTTTCTTTATAGATCAGGCCCAGGCCTGTATATGCTTCGGGCTGAAACCCGCCGCCTTCGGTAATCGCACGCTTGAATGACACTACTGCCTTATCGTCATCGCCGCCGTCCTTGAAGATTCTGCCTTCGATGGTGGACGCTTCAGCAAATCGAGGCTTAATTTTACGCGCCGCTTTGATCGCAGCTTCGGCCTTTTCACGGTTCCCGCCTTCGGAATATAGGCGGGCGAGGCCGATGTAGGCGTCAGCAAATCGCGGGCGGAGCCGAATCGCCTTGTTGTAGGCCTCTGCTGCCCTTGCGCGGTCGGTCGTCGCCAGGATTTCTGCCTGCTGATAGGTCAATTCAGCTTCGTCGGTGGTCTTTGCTAGAGGTATTCCGATATTGCCTTTCTGGGCAGCAAGCAGCGGCTTGGTTACTTCCTTAAAACTGTCGGCTCGAACTCGAACAACACGTTTGCCCGGCGCGAGCGTTGAAATAGTCAGCCGGCCATTGTCCGCCGTCTTTCCGTATTTTACGCCGTCGATCCAGACGGTCGCATTTGGCTCGGTGATTATCGTAATTGTCCTGAAGACCGACGCCGTCGCGGGCTTTTTAGCTTGAGCCGGTGCTGTCATGGCAGCAATACAGGCCACTGCGACACAAACTAAAGCTGTATATATCCTGATCTGATTTTTTCGGTCTGTAAACTTCATAACTTACCAACAACAAACTAACCGATCCGGGTGAATTCGTCCGAAACGTCGTACTCCACTATATTATCAGGGATTCCGTCATTATCATTATCCGCGGCAAAAGCGATCTTGATGAACGGCGGGGCGATGAGCGTGGTGGCAACGGCCATGAAGAGAACGGCGGCGAAAAAGTTATTGTTGATAACGCCAAGCCCGAGTCCGATTTGAGCAACAACAATACCTACTTCGCCTCTAGGAACCATGCCGATGCCGATCTGCGCCATCTCGCGCTTCGTCATTCCCCAGGCTCCAAGTCCGCAACCGACAAATTTCGTAATGACCGCCGCGATAGTAAGAACAACCGCCAAGGCAACAACGTTTAGATCTTTAAAAATAAGCAGATCGAGCTGCATTCCAATATTGACGAGGAAAAACGGGACGAGAAACTCGGTGACGCCGCTCGTCAATTGGTGCATCTTGTGGTTGTCCTCGGTCGCCTCGGCCAAAGCCATTCCGGCGAGGAACGCACCGATGATCGCCGCGACTCCGACATAGACGGATGCGACAGACAGCCCGAGGCAGAGGATCAGCCCAATATTGAAGAAAGGTTTGCTGACCTTTAACTTTTGGATGACCGGGGCGAGACGTGTCAGGACCTTCGAACCGACAAGTGCGACAAATACAGTGAAAAGAATGGCCGCCGCCGCTGTCTTTAAAAGGCCTGCGTAGCTGACGCTTCCCTGGCTGACCGATGATACAAGCGAGAGTATTATCAATCCGAGAATGTCGTCGATCACCGCCGCTCCAAGTATAATTCGCGATGTCTGAACGTCGAGCAGGCCCATCGAGCCCAATACGCGGGCGGTTATTCCAACCGATGTTGCAACCAACGCGGCACCGATGAACATTGCTTCGACAAACGAGCCGTCCCACCACATCGCGATAAGATAACCTGCGCCAAAAGGCAAAAGCACGCCGAGCACGCCGACCATAACGGCACGTTTGCCGACCTGAAAGATCGCCTGCGGTTTGGTTTCGAGGCCGACAGTGAAAAGTAGGAAGATGACGCCGATCTCGGCAAGGATCGTGATAAGCTCCGACGGAGCAACCCAGCCAAGCAGACTTGGGCCGATTAGTATGCCCGCCAGAATCTCGCCGACAACCGCCGGCTGTTTGAGGCGCTCGAAAACTTCGGCCATTATCTTCGCAGCCGCGAGCATTACAAAAAGCGACAGAATTACGCCGGAATGGTCAACGGCGGCTGCGAAAACGGTCGGCATTGATTTACCTTAAGAAGAAATTGGTTCGAGCGTCAATTCTAACAATGAGCGGCCGGATTCGGCAAAAGGTGCGGTTCCGCACGATTCCGAGACTTGATTTTTCAGCGCCGCAAACTATAATCAAATGTTCGTGGCTGGGTAGCTCAGCTGGTTAGAGCGCGGGATTCATAACCCCGAGGTCGAGTGTTCAAGTCCCTCTCCAGCCACCATCAGATCAACTCCAATGTCCCAAATTTTGGCGAGGTACATCCCTCGCCAACTCCGTTTTTAACGCTCAACTAATCCATTATTACGGTCTGAGGCGCTAAGATAAATTTATGGACGATAAATACCAGATAAGCAAAAGCAGGGAGCCGGAGACGAAACAGGAAATCATTCAGCACCAGATCGAAGACCTGATCAAACGCCGCGACAA
>JAYSON010000128.1:0-6697 GCA_043722725.1 Chloracidobacterium sp. | reverse complement strand
CAAAAGTGTCTGCGTACTTTTCATCCTTCGTGATCCAATAGGCCCGCCCAAGAGTTGAAAAATACTGGTGACGATTTAGCTCCCAGACTGTTTTTTTATCACCTGTTTGCTCGGCACTAGATTCGTCGATCCGCGACCAGTGAATCATCGGCGATGTTTTCTTTGATATAGGTTCAAAATGCCAGTCCGGTATGCTTGACCCGAAGTATAGATTTTCATAACCAAGCAGATCAAAGTAGCCTTCGCATATGCGGTCCGCACGTTTAACTATCGCCTGCGCTTCTTCAGGAAAACGTTTGTCTAATATTGATAGAGTTTCATTCGGATCGTCGAAAGACGCAAAGAATCTTGTGGTTTCTCGCGAACGGAAATGATTCAAAAGCGTTTCGGGAGACATATTCCCCGATTCCAATGTGAGCAGACTAAAAAACTTTTCATCTGAAATAACTCTCGTCTGGGATGACGCTCCGAAACGCTCGGCAAGCACACTCGCTCTTTGCCGAACCCGGTCTTTTATTTCGGCGAAGCTCATGCCCTTTAGTTTTTTTAGCTTTCTTAACATTATTTTACGAGCAGCGATTCGTACACATTCAACACCACCCTGATATTCTGCAGTCCATCAACCGTTTCTTCGACTTGAATTGGCTGCTGTGCTCCGACAACAGCTTCGATGCTCTCAACCAACTCTTCCGGCGTCGGGGTGGATGAAACCAAACGCACTCCTTTGGGCCTCATACCATTGTCCGTTGCGATGATGGGCGTACGTAAAAATAACGCCTCACGAACGGAGATAGAATCGCCGTCATATCGGGTCAGACGGAGTAAAATGCCAGCATTTTGAATAAGGTGCAGCACAACATCATGAGCGACATCATTGACCAAGAAAACCCTATCCGAGTAGTTTTTTGAGGTGATCAGCTCCAGAATGTCGGCCTCTAGACTTCCCGATCCGACGATCATCAGGCCCGCGCTGGGCAATTTCCGAAGAACCAGTTCCATCGCATCGATCAGAAGCGCATGTGAATACTCCGGTTCGAGCCCGCCTACCGACAACAGGAACGGTTTGTGAGCTTTTACGAAACTCATCAACGTTGGCGGAACTTCAATTTGCGGATCGGGTGGATTCAGCGCAAACGGCCGGATCAACCGCATCTTACTTTCCGACACACCATACGCACGAAACATCTCAAGCATCTGCTCATTTACTCCGATCAAAAAATCTACCGAACGAAAAGCGATTCCCCTTATCGACATCGACTTCGCGAATTTAACGGCTTCGAGCGCATAACCGCCCGAATGGAACGTAACCACTGATTTCCTTCCCGGCAAATGACCGCAAACAAGGGTAAGCACTGCAAGCCGCAGACTAAATTCCCCTCCAATATGAAAATGCACGATATCGAAATCGAGCTTCAGCAAAAGCCGTAGCAATTGAAAAGTAGAACGCGGTTTATAGGTATTCGGAACATCGTCGATTTGACTGCTCTTAGTTAGTGCGATGATGGAAGCGTGGTGTCCACGATCTATCAGCAGGTCGTGGATCGCCTTTAAGTTCGTATAAACACCGCCATGCGGCGGCGGAAAAGGTCCTAGTTGAACAACACGCATTTTTAGTTACCGGCGAAAAGGCTTTGTTATATTAGTCCCGCGCAGCACGATCCAACTGACTTCGATATAGCTCAAGTGTCCTTTCCTTCCGAGCTGTCAATGAAAACTTCTCATCAGCGACTTGGCGGCCTCTGCTGCCCATTCGTTCAGCCTTGTCGCGGTCATTGAGCAGTGCGATCAACCGGACGGCGAGAGTTTCATCATCGTTCGAATCAACCAAAAATCCGGTATCGTTTTCTACAATAGCCTCGGCCGCACCGCCCACCTCAGTGGCGACAACAGGTTTGCCCGCCGCCATGTATTCAAGAATAGAGTTCGAAAAGCCTTCGGATTCGGAGGTCAGAACGCAAATGCTGGAGATCGACAGCAACTCGGCTATTTTCGAACATCTCTCCAAAAAGAATATGTCTCTTTCAACACCGAGTTCTGTGGCAAACGCTTTAATTTCGTCGATCAGATCACCTTCACCTGCGATAATGAAACCAACGTTTGATACTGCGCTTTTCACTTTGCTCGCCGCGCGAAGAAACATTCGATGGTTTTTCACCACGCTTCTAAGATTCGCGACTATCGTTACAAACTGCATCGAATCATCGATCGGCAAGTCGAAACCCCGGAGTATGTTCCCGCGATCGTTCTGCGTCACAATCAATCTCTGCAGATCTACGCCATTGTAGATTACAGAAATTTTCGATCCCGGTACCCCTGCTTCGACAAGATAATCCTTAACCCGCTCGGCATTTGCGACGATTGAATGTGCAAAACCAAACGCTCGTCTCTCAATAAAGCTCTGTGTCGATGACCGCATACCGGTTTCACGTTTTGCGGCGATCCGGACTGGCACACGCGCAATCAACGCCGCTGCCATTCCAAAAATATTGGTGTAAAAATCGTGCGTCTGAACTATCTCAATATCGTTATCGCGAATAAACTTACTACAAAGTCTCAACTGTTTCACCATGTTCAAATCGTAAAACGAGCTCAATCGAAACTCCGGGATGTCGGTAAATTCCACATTCTCCATCTCGTCCATTAAGACGCCAGTCTTATCAAGACAGGCCACATGGACGCGATAGGAACCATCCCCGTGAAGCAGCTTGACTAACTGCACCGCCTGCTGTTCCGAGCCGCCCTGGTGAAAGCTTGGAATGAGATGTAGAACGCTTCTTTGCACACTTTCTCTACGGACTATCAATATATTTGCGCTGCCAAAGCTCAAACATCCACAAAACCCATAAAGGGTGCGAATGATCTCGCCGCCCGTTTGAATGTTCTTTAAGGAGCGTTTGGATGTAGTCGACGTTGAAAAATCCCCGTTCCATGGCACGTTTGTCGCTAAGATCGCCGATGATCCGTTCACGCAGCTGAATATTGATCCACTCGCCGATCGGCACGCCAAAACCCTGCTTTTCCCGGTACAGGATTTCATTTGGGACGATGTCTTCCATTGCTTTCTTAAGAATATATTTGGTTTCGAGCCCATTCATTTTCAGATGAGACGGAATGCCGACGACAAATTCGATCAATTCGTGGTCGAGCAGCGGAACGCGGGCTTCGAGCGAATTCGCCATGGTCATCCGGTCGACCTTGGTCAAAATATCGCCGGGCAAGTATGTCTTGCTGTCCAAATAGAGCAGTTTATCTATCTCGTTTCCGGTCGAAACGCTCTCGGCAAAAGATCTGAAATCGTGTTCGCCTTTGCCCAAACTTCCATTTAAGCGCTCACTAAAATCATCTGAATATAAATAACCTTTTCGAGGTCCGTTGAAACACGAAACGCTGTCAATATATCGATCCGTCGGATCGAGCGAGATGTTATAGAGATAATTTTTACCCCAAGCACTGTGCGGCAGTTTTTTACTGATGGAGCGAAATAATCCATTTTGAATCGCCTTCGGTAAATTCGCGAAACCGCTACGCTTTTTGTTAGTAACATACCGGCTGTAACCCGCAAAAAGCTCATCCCCGCCGTCGCCCGACAATACGACCGTCACATGCTCGCGGGCCATTTTCGACAGCATATAGGTTGGAAGCGATGACGGATCGGAGAACGGCTCGTCAAAATGCCAGACAAGCTCATCAACCAAATCGAATAGGTCAGGCGTGACAATGAACTCGTGATGATCGGTGCCGAACTGCTTTGCCGCGATCCTTGCGTATTTCAGCTCGTCAAAGCTGTCTTCCTCAAACCCGATCGAGAAAGTTTTGACAGGGATATCGGAACATTGCGACATCATCGCGACTATAGTCGATGAATCCACACCTCCGGAAAGAAACGCACCCAACGGCACTTCCGAAATAAGTCTGATGCTGACGGCTTCCTTGATCTTTGCTCGAAGAACCTCGACATACTCAGCTTCTGTTTTTATGTTGTGTGGCCGCACATAGTCGAAATCCCAATATTTGACGGTTTTCACACTGTCGTTTCGGAAGATCAGAAAATGTCCGGGCAGCAGTTTATTTACGTTCTTGAGAATGCAAGATTCTTCGGGCACGTACCCGAATGTCAAATATGCATCCAGAGCGGCGAGATCGATCTCGCGTCGAAGCTCACCATGAACCAGCAGCGTCTTTAGTTCGGAGCCGAAAACAAAGCTTCCTTCGTCGGTTATGGTGTAAAAGAGCGGCTTCTTCCCGACCCTGTCGCGTGCGACGAAGAGCGTCTCCTCCCGAAAATTCCAGATCGCAAACGCAAACATCCCGCGAAGCTTTTTCAGGCAATTCGTGCCGAACTCTTCGTAGGCGTGAACGATCACTTCAGTATCTGAATTGGTCTTAAACCGATGCCCCAACGATACAAGCTCGTTCCGCAATTCGCGAAAATTGTATATCTCGCCGTTATATACGATCGCAAGATTTCCGTCATCGTTGAATATCGGCTGCTGGCCGGTTTTGATATCAATGATCGAAAGCCGACGCATTCCAAGCGCGGCACGCTTCCGCACAAGCATTCCCTGCTCGTCAGGTCCGCGATACGCGATGCTCGCACACATTTTGTCGAGCAGGATCGTACGCTGCTCGATAGGAGCGTTTCTGTCTTTTGAAATAAAACCGGTGATGCCGCACATTCAATATTCTTAATCAACTATAGATCTTCGCTTTCTTTGTTTGCCGCATTGATGAGATCAGGAGCCGCACGCCTTCGCGTGAGCCTTCGCCAAATGCCCAACATCTTCTCCTTATCGTCGCGTTCTATCGCTCCCAACCAGTTGGCCAGGATCAAGTAGATAGTCCCGTAGATCGCCAGGCAAACTCCCAGGAAAATGCCCCCGCCGATCAGGTCCGCTCCCTTTTTAAGATCGACAAAGGATAACAGTCGCTGGCTCACGTTCAAACTTGCCTGTAATAGAACATCCTTTCCGAGCATGTAGAAGAAAAACAACGCGAGGCCGGATGCAGCCGCGGCGATCGTGATCTTGCCGATCGTTTTAAGAAGAACAGCGTCCTCTCGCCGCACTCCAAGCATTCGTCCGGATATCCACGCTGCCGCAATTTTTTCAAATAAAATTGCGGCGACAACGATCGAGATCATCCCGATCAAATCAAATCGGCCTATTCCGAACCAAAATAACCCTAGGAGCGCAACTACGATTGCGATCCGCAATTTCAGAAGCCATCTGGCGGCTTCCGGATAAGCACGTATGACCGGATCAACCACCAAGCTAAAAAGTGGTAATGCGAGCAGATTCACACGAAAAATCGGAACACTCGCGGCATATTCTTTTGTGAAAAGCGTCGTAACAAATTCGTAGCCAACCACCATCAAGTAACAAAAGATCGGAAAATAAAAGAATGCAAGTTTCTGCGTTGCGCTGACGGTCATTAGAAGCATTTCGCGCTTTTTGTCTTCGTGCTGCAATTGGCTCATTCGCGGGATCATGACGGCGCCGACCGATTCGTAAAGCATTGCGATCAGAGGAAGCTGAAAGCAACCCTGTGAATAGATCGCAAACTCCGCAGCACTGAAACCGTGACTGACGAAATAGTTATGAATGTCCGTTTGACCGACATAAAGCAGAACGGACAGGCCAAACGGCAGAGCGTACGCCATTTGGCGACGAAAGAAGGCGAAGTCGAAATTGGTCCAGAAAAACGGGAAACGACGGTGAAGGTAGATCAATAGAACGATCGTCTGTATAACAAACAAAAGGATCGTGGCATATATAAGCGAATCAACATTCGAGTAAAACAACACTGCGCCCGTCATCAATGCCGTCTTTACCAACTGGGCAAAGACGATGAAGAATGCCGCCAACCTTGCTTCTTGAAGAGCGAGAGCGACTGTCTCCAGAAAGCTCGAAAATATCCAAAGCCAAATGAGAACACCAATCGACGGGGCAAGACGTGCCATTTCCTGACTTTGAAATGCCGACCCAAGTATCTGCGGGAATAAGAACAATGCGAGGAAGGCCAGCCCGCCCATCACAAAATTAAAGATTATTATGTGGAAGACGGCGGATGAGTGTTTTTCCGGTTCTCGATTAAGAAAATAATAAGCGCTCATCGAGAATCCGAGCGGCAATACCAGCACGGCGTTTGACGCCACTAAAAAAGCCTGACGGTAAACGCCAACGTTATCCTGAGTCAGGTAGCGTACGATCAAAAGCGGAAAAAGAGTGTTTAATCCGAAGCCAATTACCTTGGCAAACAAAATCCAGGCGCTTTGATTCGTGAGAGAGCTTCTTCTTCGCACCGTTTCGTTCATTCGTAAATTCTCTGCGAACCGTCTCTATCCTGCGTCGCGGATTGGCTCCCAGCTTGCGTATCGTTCGCCTCGCAGGAATTGAAAAAAACCTGCAACCGAAGCGACATTCGTCAGGACAAAATACAAGGGCATCGCAAATACGCCTGCTTTTATGCCGTTTCGTTCAAGCAGCCAGGCTGATAAAGCTACCATATAAAATGCTATCTGAGCGAAAATTACCGCGAGGTAGAACATCGAATAAAACGCCAAAACATACGAAGAGATCAAAATCAAAGCCAAAAATAACGGCACGCTGTATCGAAGTAATTTGTGTGAAATCAGCTCAATCGCGAAAAATCCGCTTCGCAATGGGTTGAGCATTTCGCGGTTTCGCCAAAGGTCTGT
>JAYSON010000127.1:0-11813 GCA_043722725.1 Chloracidobacterium sp. | reverse complement strand
TATATCGATCCTGCCGATGGAAGTATTTACCTGCGAGCGAATCGGCAAGCGCCGCGCGTCGTCAGTGATCCAGATGATCATGCTTCCCTCTTTTTCGATCAGTCGGCCGGTGCCGAACAGGTCGGGTTCGACTCGAAAGCACCAGACGTTACCGAGCACCGATTTCTGCCGCTCGCGGGCGGTGACCTTAACCGGTATTTCATAAACCAGACCGGAATCGCTAAGAGCCAACTCAAACGATTTTCCCACAGCCAGCGGCAGTAACCGCAGACTGTAAAGGCCGGAGACCAAATCGTGCGTTTCGGAGTCGATCTCGGAAGCGATCTTGCGGGGCGGCCGCATCGGCTCTTTCGGGTCGGTCTCGACGTACGTCACCCGCTCTTCTTTATAATCGAATATCGCCTCGCTGTCGCGCACGCGCTCCTTTTGAACATCGTGCTTGGCGGTTTTTTTTATGCGAAACTCCTTATCTCCGATGGTCGATTCGATCTCGTACAGAAAGCTGTACCGAAAGAGTTTCAGAAGTGTTCCCTTCGATTTTGCGGTGCCTTTAACGAGATAATCTCCGCCGAAACGCGGTTGGCTGATCGTAAACGTCAGATTCGCAACGGCAATTCCATTAATGATCCGGCTGATCTTGCCCTCGTATGTCAGAGTTTCGCCATCGGCAAAAGGCACTGTCTTCGTGTCGAGTGTCGCTCCGTTCTGGGCCGAGACGTAGAAGGTAAAGGCGGCCGTCAGTGATAGAACCAACAGAATTTTATGCAACGGAACTCTCATTTTTTGGAAGAAGTAATGACTAAAGCCGCATTCACAATGTAATTTACTCAACTGATACGATTATAACCTAACAGACAGATTTTGCAGCCGCTTTTTCATGATATCACTCGACGGAATGCTCAAAAAATGTCGTCGAATCACCGTAGTTCGACGTCCAAGCGGGCATTTGGATGCCCGATTCAAGTCTACGTCTTGCCGAGCCTTTTTTGGACGGCTTGAAACACTGTTTCGACGCCGATATCCATACAGATCCAGTTTGAACACGTTCGGCGATAACAATCGACCCGGCAGCCAATATCAAGGCGTTCGACGCAAATATCCTCAGCAGCCGTGCTGCCATTTCGCCACCATTCGGTCGGGCCGAAAATACCGACAACCGCGGCCCCGGCGGCGATCGCAAGATGCGTGGGGCCGGTGTCTCCGCCTACATATATTTTCGCCGATTTCGCCAGCTCAAAAAAACCTTTCAGACTCGGCTGTGCGGTCAGGGCCTTTCCGGATTTGCTGCTGCTCATGACCGTTTCCGACAGATCGGATTCGCCCGGGCCGGTTGCAACTATCGAGGTCAATCCGTTCTCTTCCCACAATCTGTCTGCCAATTGCCCGTATTTTTCGGCGTGCCAAAGCTTTGTTACCCAACCGCCGGCCGGATTCAGGATCGCGAAGTTTTCGCCGGATGCTTCGATCAGCCGAATGCTTTCGAGCTTATGTTCGATCTCGGTAGCGATCGGAAACGCAAACCTGTCGTCCGGAACCGGTATGTCCAATGCGTTTGCCGCAAGAGTTAGATTCTTGCGGATAATGTGAGTTTGCGGCGGAATTTCGACGCTTCGATTGAGAAAGATGCGGCTCGCCGGCTCGCGCAGGCCGCCTTTTGCGAATCCGTAGCGGACCTTTGCTCCTGACAGTTTGGCGATCGCGGCTGACTTCAATAGACCTTGAAAATCGAGCGCGATGTCGAACTTGAAGCGTCGAAGGTCGCGAAGCTGCGTTCGTATGCCCGCCAGTATTCCCTCGACAACTTTTCCGCCCCGAAGCGAGCGCGTATCGACCTCAATTAGCCTGTCGATCATCCTGTTGCCGCGCAAAATTTCCGCCGAACGCTTTTCGACCGCCCAGCTTATCTCCGCGTTCGGCATTGCCGCACGGATTGCAGCCAGAGCAGGCAGCGTATGAATGATGTCGCCTATGCTGCCGAGTTTAACGATAAGAATTTTCACCTTCAACAATAGTAAAGAGTCGGGAGTCGGGAGTCGGGAGTCGAGAGCGGGAAATGGGGTCGTCTCCCTCCCGACTAACGACTCACAACTCTTTGTTTCTGACTCACGACGCGTCTTCGCGGCGGATAGCCACGTCGTTTACGGCGTGGTAATTGTGCGTTGTACGGATTTCAGCCGTTTCAACGGGCATGTCGTCGTACCACTGGTTGGCGTGGTCGTCCCATGTCCAGGTATTAGTGAACGCATGTGCCTGGGCGCGGTTTCCGGTGCCGATGTTGTTGTATATCTGGTTGTAGTTGCGTTTGGAATTGAACGGCTGATCGATGTAGCGAAGATCAACCGTCTCATCACGGATAGACTTCCGCATCACATCAAGATTGTTACCGTAGTATTGTTTGTTCATGACATTTGCGCCGCAACGCCTTGTTAGGCGCGGTTCGGGGCAATTGGAATCAGCTTGAAATAGGACAGACGCGCCCCATGGAAGAGTCGAACCGCGCCCGCCGGGTAATCACTTCCCCTTGTAGCCAGCCGTTACCTCGTTCTTATGCGCTGCGAAGGCCGCGAGGACTTCTCCCTTCTCTCGAGCAGGTACTTTGGCCCAGTCAAGGGTGCGCCCGAGCTCGGCGGCGACCTCGTCGAATTGCGCCGGCGAGATTTTGAGGTCACGATGCGCCTCCTCAAGACCCAATGGAGTACTTCCCGGTTTTGTAGGCGAGAATTTGAATGGCCCGCCCGCGACCTCGCAGACCCACAAGGTTCGCATGAACTTGAGGCCCGGCAACCTGCCTAGGTTCTTCGTGTGCCATTTTCTGAGGGCTAGGTTCTTCGAAGTTTTTCCCACGATCCGGTTCTTCACAAGCGCGTCGCTAAAGTGGTCAACCACCGCGGAGATGGCGAAAACGCCGCCTAGTCGTTCGTACAGACTCTTTTCGGTCTGGGCAGCGGCTTGCATGGAAGTCGCGATGAGAATGGCTGTTAGAGCCATTACCTTCACGAGTGATTTAATGATTGAAATTTGTGTTTTCATGATTTTATTTCCTCCTGTCTTGCTTTTGTGTTATCCCCCAGCCACCATGACGTGCGGCAATTATTGGAACGGAAAGCGCGTAGCAGCGACTAACCCAAGCGTGATAATTGCTGCGGAGGCACGCCGTTCTTGTTTGTCAGAATCTCTTCGTAACATTGGTTGGCGTGATCATACCACGTCCATGTGTCGGTGAACGCCTGTGCCTGAGCACGGTCAGCTCCCCTACTGGTTTGAGGAGGGGTGGCGGCGTTTCGCGGACGGGGTGGTCCCGATTTTTTGTTGTATATCTGGTTGTAATTGTGTTTAGAATTGAACGGCTGATCGATGTAGCAAAGATCAGCCGTTTCAACGCAGATAGGGCGGATAAACTTTCGCATTCCGTCCAGATTGTCGCCGTAATATAGTTTGTTCATGGGTCCGATGCTGCGAAATTTAACATAATGCCGAAGGGGTTGACAATTCCTGCCCGCGTTACTGCTCGGCAATCTAACCGGCTTGTTCTAACTGAGGCAGACTCGGTTTTGTGGCGTTCTTGGCGCCGGCACGCCAGTGCAGCACGACTTCGCAGATTAGCAGCGGGCCGACCCATGACAGCCAGATGAACGCTTCCCCCCCCCGCCGAGATCTTCGACACCCGGAACTCTGCTGGCAAGTCGGCAAAAGACGAATGACCACGCGAGCACGTAGCTGCGGATTATCCAAGCGCGGTGCAGGCCGTAGTGTTGATTGCGAACCGCTCGATACGCCATTCCGGCACATGCCAGCCATGCAGCAGCCAACGTCAGCAGAGATATCGTCGAATTTGTAAACGTGACGGTAGGGTCGCGTTTATGAGCGGTGCTCAAGAGAACCGCTACGACAAAAGCCACGCCGACGGTTCCGCCGATGAGGTAAATTCGGCCTAATAGTTTGTGATATTTGAAATGCTTACTTGTACTGCCGATATATAGATTGATCGCACCTATAAACAGCATTATGGTTCCGCCGATCACGTGTGCGTAAACCAAGCCGAAGTGCCCTGCGTGCTTTTCGATATTACCGAAAGTCACGACAGGCCAGGCAATAAGCCACCATGCTACCGCGCTCGAAAGCAGCGCGGCGAACAACACGAACGCGGCCGTCGAGCGCCACCAGGGACGGCTGCGTACCGTACCATTGGTTGTAGGGAATTCGGTTATATTTTTCATCATGATGGGACTTCTGCTATTCCCCAAGTCGCAAATGGGTTGTCGCCGTCAGGAAAGGTGATCTGTTTTAATGTATATCTGGCTGTACGCAATGCCCGCGAATTGAACGGCGGATCGATGTAGCAAAGATCAACCGTTTCAACGCAGACAGGGCGGATAAACTTCCGCATTACATCAAGATTGTCGCCGTAATATAGTTTATTCATTGCGTAAACCTACTCTAAATTTAAGTCGAATCTAGCATTATAGTTTTCGACTTGGCAAGGCTTTTGCCAAAGAACGCGACGAGAGGCCGAACCGCAGTCGAATGCCTTCCTGTCAGTCAAGGTTCGCCGATAGCTCTTTATGGCCTTTCAAAGAAGGTAGAGGTTTCAAGTGCCGTTTTATGCTTCGCCAAGCCGTTAAAGAAACAAAAAACTCTGGAAATTTCTATCCGGTATAAGCTATCCTGTTAGTCGAAGTCGTTTTACCCCGTCACTTCGTGCCTTGGTTCGTCATTCCTATGCAAAATGTAAAGCGTCAAGATCGCGACCTGCGCCCGGCACTTGTGTTTCTCACGGGTGAGCTTATAGCCGTGCCGATCCCGCTTGAGCGCGAAGAGGTTATTCTGGGGCGGGAACTGGGTGCGGATGTCCGTATAAACGATTCTCAGGTTTCGCGTAGGCATGCGAAGATCAGTAAGGTGCTCAACCCGAAATCTAATGAAGCTGAATATATTGTAAAAGACCTTGGCTCAAGAAACGGTACTTTACTAAACGGCGAAAAAATCACCGAAGATGTTCTTCAAAACGGCGATAAGATCACGATAGGCGAGCAAATCCTGCGTTTTGATCTGCTTGATGCGATCGATCGCGAATACCAGCTTCAGATACATCGCCTGATCTCGCATGACGATCTGACCGGCCTGCTTTCAAGCCGATCATTTTTTTCGGAGCTGAGGCGTGAATCGGAACGTGCCAAAATTGAAAAACGCGGTTTTTGCGTTTTGATGATGGATATCGATCATTTTAAACTCGTAAATGATACTTACGGGCATCTAACCGGAAGCAAGACGCTTGAAGAGATCGGGAACAGCATTATCAATTGTTTGCGAAGCGGCGATGCAGCCGCCAGATTTGGGGGCGAGGAGTTTGCGGCTTTTTTGCTCTACGCCGAAATTGGACAGGCACTTGTCGCGGCGGATCGAATTCGCAGCGGAATTGAAATGCGCGAGTTTAGCGTTATGAGGCAGGACAGCCCTTTGGGAACGCATCATGTCACCATAAGCATAGGCGTTGCTTCATTTCCGGATGATTCGAGCGATCCCATCCAGCTCGTCGAAATGGCCGATTCCGCCCTCTACCGTGCAAAACGCGAGGGACGCAACAGGGTGTGCGCGTACCGCGATCTTAGCGGCGAAGAACTCGAGCGGCAGCTTCAGCCCCGCAACGACTAAGTTTTGCAACTTTTGCATTACACCGTTCGTGAAAGACATTGAAAATTATTTCTGCTAAAATTTAGGTTTTGTTAATAACCTACAGAAATACATCTAGCTCGTATTAATAATCGTGATAACAAAGCTCAACCTAGCCAGTAGGCCGTTTCGCAACAGGACAACGCCATATTTGTTGTCTCTTTTGCTGCTTGCTCTCGCGGTTTCGGGCGGGATTATGTGCTTTGCCCGGCTAAATTCGAACTCCAGGTTGAGTGAGATAACCGCCGGCCAAATTAAAGATATGGACGCCGAGGTCAAGCGGCTAAAAGGCGAAGGCGAAAAGGTCCAGCAACAGTTGTCGCCGGAACAGCGTGATCTGCTTGTCGCCTCGCATAAATTGGTTGCAAATAAGTCGTTTGGCTGGTCAAGGCTATTTGCCGATCTCGAATCGGTATTGCCCGGCAGCGTCAGCGCATCGCGGATCGCGGTTGAAAATGTTTACAAGGACGGCGACCGCGTAAAAGCCGAGTTGGAATTCGGCGTTTTGAGCCGGGACTATGCGGCAGTTATGTCGATGATCGAAAGCATGAACAACTCGGGCGTGTTTCAAGCCGAGCTTCGCAGCCAGGACCTGCAAAAAAATGACCGCATGACCTACACGGAATACACGCTGAAACTGATCTATACGCCCGCCTTCGGACATTCGACCGCTCCGGCCGCTGATGTTGCCCAAACCGGCGAAGGAGGCACACAGCGATGAACGAAAAAGATCATGAAAAAACCATCAATCAGGACGGATCGAACGATGTCGAGCCAAAGATTCTCGTTAATGAGTACGGTCAAGCGGTCGATCCGACAGTTGTAATTGACGAGGCTGACCGTACTGTTCTGTTGACTGAAAACGAAACCATCGTTATCGAAAAACAGCACCTCGTCGATATTCCGCCGAAGAATCGGCCGAGAAAGGTTTACGGCGGTATGTGGGGGCCAATTGAGATCGCAACCGCCGGGGCCGCAATGTTGGCGGTTATGGCCGCGATTCTGCTTTATATTTTCGTTGTTGTTCCGTCGAACCGCGAAATAGAGAACAATCGCGTGAGACTGTCCAGCCTTGAAAAAGAGCTGGTTTCGGCGCGGGAAAAATATGGCAATATTTCAACCACCGAAACACAGGTTGCGGTGCTGCTTTCGAGCGTCAGCGATTTTGAATCGCGATATCTTCCGATCGCGGCCAATGGACGTACTGCGCTTTACCAGAGAATCAACGGGTTGATCGCGGGTTATGGCCTCGTAAATACAACCGGGCCGGATTACTCCCCGCTCGAGATCGCCGACCAGAGCAAGGGCAATCAAACCGAAGAAGAGCGCGGCAAATCGAAGTTTCGAAGCCTCTTTCCGGGTGTGTATGTAACGACCACCGTTGAAGGCCCGTACGTAAATCTTCGACGCTTTATCAGGGACATCGAAACCGGCAACGAGTTCGTCGTGATAAGCGCGGTCGATCTCGAACCGTCGGAAACCGAGCAGAAAGGTGGCCAGCCAAATAATCCGACGCAAGCCGGAAGTTCTTTTCCGGCAAATCCGACGTTAGACGGTTATCCCGTTTCAAACACTTCGATCCCTATCCAACCGGCGGCTCAAACCGTTTTGCCGAATAGCGCGCGTGGGAAGACTCACGGCTCAACTGTTAGGTTGCGTTTAGAAATGGCAGCTTATTTTCGCCGGCCGAATGCCGCACCTGTTGAACCGGAGGCCATTCCCCGGTAATTTTTGAGAAATGAAACTTTTTGAAGGAAAATCTAAGACCGAACGAAATAAGATCATTGCGGCAATGGTGCTCGGCGTGATGTGTCTGCTCGTGTTTTATTTCGCCTTTGGTAGAGGTTTGTTCGGCAGCAGTAATACGACTGTGACCGTGAAGGCTTCTCCAACGCCCAAAATTACTTCAACGACCAAAACCGATCCAGATAAATTCGACCTTCCTTCGAAAGATGCGGAGTATTTAGACAGCACATCGACGCCGATCTCTTACAACCAGGCTTCGTTCTATGCACCCGATCCTGGCAGGAATATTTTTGCGTTCTACGAACCGGGGTTGCCGACACCTTTTGTACCGAAGCCGATTGAAATAAAGGCGCTGCCCACGCCGACTCCGTCACCAACGCCGCCGATGCAGATCGCCTTCATAAATCCGCAAAGCATCTATGCCGGATCGAAAGGATTTCGTCTTGAGATAGCCGGCGACCTCTTCACGCCGGATACGCGTATTTATTTTAGCCAGCAGGAGATGCCGACGACGTTTGTCAATGCTCAGCGTCTGACAACCGATATTCCGGGAGTTCTGATCACGGGTGAAGGAGCAAGACAGGTCATCGTACAGACACCCGATGGCAAGCTTTATTCGAATCAGATAATGCTCGACGTTCAGGCTCCGCCAAAGCCGTCATTTCAGTATATCGGCATGATTGCACGCAAGCGGAGCAATAACGATACTGCGTACTTTCTCGAAGCGGGCAAACCGCTGCCGATGAGTGCCCGTTTGAATGATGTTGTCGCCGGACGCTTTCGGCTTCTGAGCATTTCGGCTCAGGAGACGATTTTGGAAGACGTAGGTCTTGGGTTCCGCTATAAGCTCCCCCTCTTCACGCCGCCGGCGGGAACGGTTGCGCCAGCGGCACCTGGAAGATCCGGTTTTCCGGGCAGCGACAGTTACATTCCATTTAATCCTAGCTTGCCGTCCACCAGTACGAACACGAGGATACCGGGAATTCCGGATAATATCCCGCGTTACATACCGCCGGGATCAAACTCGAATCGGATGCCGGTGAACACGAAGAAAGACGTTAATGACGATGACGAAGACACGGATAACTAGCGATTCGGGCATGACTCTGCTCGCCGTCATGGCATTCATGGCGGTATTCGCGATCGCATTGCTGGCGGTGGCACCGTCGGTGCAGCTTGAAGTTCAGCGTGAAAAAGAACTGGAATCGATACGCCGCGGGGAAGAGATCGCGGATGCGCTTCGCCAATATATCATTCATTATCAGGGTACAAAGCTTCCGGATTCTTTAGACGACTTGCTTGAAGGCCTTCCGCAGGGCACAAAAAAACGCCAAATACTTCGCCCTTCGGCAACAACCGATCCGCTCAGCGAAGACGGCAAATGGCGACTGATAAGTGCCGATCCAAAGATTATCGCCGCGTTTGCAAAGAGAGTACAGGTTTATAACAAAGGACTTCTCCCGTCATCGCCTGAACCTACACAATACTTTGATAAGTACGCGGTAAGTCTCGTTAATGTTCTTAACACGGAAAGCGCCGATGAGAATGAGGCCGAGGATGAAGACTTTACGGTCGTTACGGACAATCAGCCGTTTATCGGCGTTGCCAGCCAGAGCCGCGGCAAATCAGTTCTGGCGTATTACGGTATCGAGAATCATTCGAAATGGATATTCACGCCGCTTTTCCGCGGAAACGGTGCAAGCATTAGGCGAACCGGAACGTCGAACCGCTGATCCCTACTCCGAAAAACTTTTTTACGTTATTTGGGATCAAAAATCTCCTTTCTTTTTTCTTCGACGATTTGCTCTTCAACTTCTTCTTTCGGTCGTTGAACGATCATTGATCCAGGCGGAAAAACCTCGATCCCGGCCTCGTCCAGAACCCGGACGATCGCAATCGCGGCCCGCTCCAATACCTCAAGCGGTTTGCTTTCATTCGTTTTGATCCAGAAATTTACCGCTACCGTGACGCCGTCCGCGCTCAATTGGAGACGGCCAAAAATTCCCGTTATCATTGCGCTGATCGGCTCAAGCACAGTTTTCTGGATCTCCGCGGCAAGCCCGACCGACCATTCATACCAACTTGCGGTTTGAACTAGCATACTCATATATATATATATTTACCGAGGTATCTCATATTTTCAAATGCCGTTTTTACGGCCAAGTTTGACATTAATATTTTTTAGAATTAGACTAATTCTAAATAGGGGGAATTATGCAGTTACACAGTACAAAAATTGATATCGCGAAAGGCAAAAGAGAGAAGTTGATCGCAATTTTGAATCAGCGGTTGGCAGACGCAAGCGATCTGAAATCGCAAGCTAAACAGGCACATTGGAACGTGAAGGGTCCGAGTTTTATTGCCCTTCACGAACTTTTCGACCAGGTTTCAACCGAGCTCGACACACACGTCGATGACATTGCCGAGAGGATCACGACGCTTGGCGGAACGGCTATGGGTACGGTGAGGCTGGCGGCTCAGAGTTCGTCGCTTAGCGAATACCCGCACGAAATATCGGACTGTACCGCCCATGTCGATGCACTGTCGAGCGCAATGGCCGATTTCGGGAAAAAGGTCCGTAAGGACATTGACGAAACGGACGAGCTTGGCGATGCCGACACGGCGGACCTGTTTACCGGAATTTCAAGAAATATCGACAAGCTGCTCTGGTTCGTCGAGGCACATAATCAGGCTTAACGTACGACCGACGGGCCGCGTCTGTCGAGCGAAATTTAGAATGGACCGGCTATATAGGCAGAGTGTCCTACTTGTAGTCGAATACGATATTACAGAACGCCTTAACGCCGACATCAAGACGGCTGTCATCGAGCATAAAATCCGGAGTGTGATGGGGCGCCGCATCCTTCGGATTTTTTCCTTTCGGCATGCCTCCGACGAAAAAGAAAAATGACGGTGCCTTACTCCCATAAAACGCAAAATCCTCGGCCCCGGTTGTCCATTCCGTTTCCAGCACGTTCTCCTTGCCTACAGCTTTTTCTAATGACGGCAGCATTTTTTTGACTAATTCCGGCGTGTTAAAAGTAACGGGTGCCTTTTTTTCAATCGTAACCTCGGCCGTCGCACCCATACTCTCGGCGATCTTTGTCGCGGTCAATCTGATTTTTTCATGCACGTCTTTTTGCATCGCCGAATCGAGCGTGCGGATTGTCCCGGCCATAGTAATTTCCTCGGGGATAATGTTCTCGCGGACACCGCCGTTGATCTTGCCGACGGTAATGACGACCGGTGCTTTAGTAAGCTCCGATTCGCGAGCGACGATCATTTGCAGGCCGGTAAAGATCTGCGTCGCGGCGGCGATCGGGTCAATGCCGAGCCACGGCTGTGAACCGTGCGTCTGCTTACCTTTGACCTTGATCGTAAACCAATCGCTCGCCGCCATCTCGGCACCCGATTTATATTTGATCTTGCCGATCTCGGTCTGTGAATTTACGTGAATCCCAAATATCGCGTCGATCTTCGGGTTGTCCATAACGCCTTCTTTGACCATCAGCGGTGCCCCGCCCTCTTCTCCGGCGGGCGGGCCCTCTTCGGCGGGTTGGAAGATAAATACCACCGTTCCCTTGATCTTGTCCTTCATTCCGGCAAGTACTTCGGCCGTGCCCATGAGCATCGCAACGTGCGTGTCGTGGCCGCAGGCATGCATTACACCGACCTGTTGGCCGTTGAATTCGGCCCTCTCTTTCGACAAAAACGGTAAGCTATTTCTTTCCGTGACGGGAAGAGCGTCCATATCTGCTCGAAGCCCGATCACGGGGCCGGGCTGGCCTCCCTTCAGGATACCTACAACACCGGTCTTGGCAATACCGGTACGTACTTCCAGACCGAGCCTTCGCAAATGGTCTTCGACGAATTTTGCGGTTTTTACTTCGCGGTTCGAAAGCTCTGGATATTGATGAATGTGTCGGCGCCATTCAACGAGCTTAGGCACTAGCTTCGCGGTGGCAGCATCGATCTCGCGGCTCATATCGCCGGCAAAGACCGGGCTGCAAATAGAAACAAGAAGGCAGAAGGATACAAGAATTTTTCGCATTTTATGAATCTCCGAAGTTTGAGGTGGGTTCATTGTAACCGGAGAGAGGCGAATTGCAAGAACTGACTTCCGGAATACGCGCAATTGTTTCATGCTATAATTCGGATAAACTGCGCTAATTTTTTATGACATCAACCACAGATATTCTCACCGGAACCGTAAAAGGCCCGGGGCTGCTGCCGCACGAATATCTTTTTATAACGCGCGACAACAACCGTACGCGCATCGGCGAATTCGTTTACTACGCGGCGCTGATCGGCGACGAGCGGCGGCAGATCGTCGGGACAATAAATTCGCGGAAGCTTGTCCGCAGTCTGCCCGATGCTTTTTTGGCCGATCCGGGAAC
>JAYSON010000126.1:0-3228 GCA_043722725.1 Chloracidobacterium sp. | reverse complement strand
GGATATGCTGCCATTGATAAATAACGATATTTCTCCGGACAGGAAAATAGCTATTCCTGGTATATCGGCCGGATTTTTATTGAAAAAAGAGACCGCAATCAAATTATTGATTTGCAGTCTCTGATGATACAGCGAACGGAATTTTGTGACAAAGAATCGAAGACGAATTTTTAATCCACAATCAAACCGCAATGCCAACGATATTAATGCTCATTTCGTCTACGAATGAGTGCGATTATGAAGTGTGGACCCGGTCCGAACCCGCAATCTTGACCAGCTTGTTATAAACCCCAAGCAGCAGGAATGGCGAAACCCATTGCCCTACGAAACGGCTTTTTTCTGCATCACCCTTCACCTCGAAGAAAAGTGAAATTCCAATCGAGGCCAATGCACCCCATAGAAATATATCCGACGGCAATTTGGCCGTCTGTTCTTCAATCGTCCGGGCGACGATTCCTTCCGAATGTTCTCTTGCCTCCGGTGTCGGAGCCTGTTTTACTGCCTCTGCCATCATGTAATTTCCCCTTATACGAATTGTATTATTCAACTTTCAATCGAGAATGCCGTCATTCCTAAGCTTCGTCGATTTGAGTTAACAATCGTACTTTCGTTCATTCGTACATTTCAGATTCATTCCTACATTGCAAAGCCACTTACTCGTAGCATTGGACCTTTCGTTTAATCTGTCTTCTATCTAAATGTTTGACGGGATTGGCTCAATGATTCAAAGTTTTTCCGGTTTGATTTATGAAGGACGCGATCAATGATTCGATTGCGTCGGAGTGGGGCTTGGCAACAAACGCTTTCGCACCTGCGTCCGATGCGTGTTGCCTGTCGGCCGCCCGTGTATCGCCGGTGTAAAAAACTATTGGAGTTTCCGGGCTGAATTTATGCAGATCGCGGCACAGATCGAATCCGTTTCCCACCTCGAATCTGCTTGCTAGTAGAAACAGATCGAAATGTTTTGACGCGGCCGACTGAAATGCCCCTTTTAACGTATGTTCCGGTAATATATCGATATCTGAGAACGCAAGCAGCGCGTCTTTATAGATGTTCCGTGGTTAAGATCTAAATCCAATCAAGGGAGTAAGGAAAGAAAACTGAACAAGACGACAAAAACGAAGATGGCTAAAGTAATCTAGTGACAAAAAAGAGCTGCGATCTTTCGATACGCAGCCCAAACCCTATTAGACTCATTCGTCTAGCCTTCTGCTTCTGGGTCGTCAGCTTCTTCGGTCTCAGCCACCGTTTCTTCAACAGCTTCTTTGGCCTTTACTGCTTCGATCTTAGCTTCCGGCTTAGCTTTTCGGCCTTTCTTCTCGTCCTTGGATTCGACTTCGCCCCCTTCGGCTGCGACTGTAACCGGAATTTCCAGAACTACATCACGATGCAGTTTGACCTTCACGGTGTATTCGCCGGTCTCTTTGATCGCGTCCTTCATGATGATCTTTCGGCGATCGATCTCGTAGCCCTTCGCCTGGATCGCTTCGGCGACATCCATCGACGTGACCGAACCGAACAGTGTGCCGCCCTCGCCGGCTTTGCGTTCAAAGGTCAGCACAATGCTGCTCATCTGACTCTTCTGCGCGTCCGCCGTGGATTTTTCGACCGCTGCTTTTCTCAATAGCGCGGAACGTTCGCCGTCGATCTGTTTAACATTGCCCTTCGTTGCCAGCGTCGCAAGTCCCTGCGGAAGCAAGTAGTTGCGTGCGTAACCGGCCTTCACCTTTACGATCTCGCCGCGCCCGCCAAGCGTGTCGATGTCTTCTCTTAACAAAATTGTTATGTTTGCCATGATGTTTCTATTTGCCTCCTGATTTATTCCCAAACGAACGGCAGCAGCGCCATCGATCTGGCACGTTTGATAGCCGTTGCAATACGTCGCTGGTCCTTGGCGGATATTCCGGAAATGCGGCGCGGCATTATTTTTCCGCGCTCCGGTATGAACTGCCGCAAATAATCGACATCTCTCCAATCGACATAATCAGGAATTACCTGGCGCGGACGCCGTCTTTGAAAACGTCGCGGGGCTTTGTCGCCAAATCCCTCTTCGCCGCCCATATTTTCTCTCGGTGCTTCAAAATCGTTTTCAGCCATATTTACCTCCGGTTATGCCTCTTGTAATTCCCCGGCTGTTTCGGCCGTTTCTTCCGTCTTGCGGAACTTCGAACGCTGCGCGGTTCGCTTCTCGCGTTTTGCCTGCATCTTCAATGCCTTTTTGCGGTCTTCATCGACGCGGACGGTGACAAATCGAATGATCGCATCATTGACGCGCATGCGGCGCTCGAGCTCCATAATCTCTTGTCCGCTGCCGTCGATCTCGTATAAGACGTAATATCCGTCTTTCCGCTTTTTGATCGGGTAGGCGAGTGTTCGCATGCCTATATCGTCCATTCTGACGATCGTGCCGCCTTCTTTTTCAATCAATTTACCCACCGATTCGTTTAGGGCAACGATCTTGTCCGCCGCCGTTTCCGGATCGACGATATACATTACTTCGTATGTTCTATTTGCCAATTTCATTTCCTCCTTTTGGCTTTCGAGCCTCGACATCTATTGGTCGAAGCAAGAAGGTTCTTTTCATTTTCGATTTGCGATCGCCGATTTGCGATCTTTCTTTCAATCGCAAATCGCAAATCCAAAATCGCAAATTAGTTGTATTCCGCCATCGTCTCATCAATCCCGTCTCTAATGACGGCCCGAATCGCGTCGGCACCATTTTTCAAAACTTTCTCGACAGTTTCTACCTCGCCCTTCGAAAACTTTCCGAGCACGAAATCCGATGCATTCGTTACCGGATGTTCCGGAGCGATCCCGATCCGCAGCCGGATAAACTCGCTGGTTTTCAAACTATCGATCACCGATCTCAGACCGTTCTGCCCCCCGTGCGAACCCTGGGCCCGCAATCGCAATTTGCCTAACGGCAACGCCAGGTCGTCCGAGATTACGATCAATTTTTCAAGGCTTCGTTCCGGATTTTGCAATAAACAATTGACCGATTCGCCGCTCAGGTTCATGAACGTTTGCGGCTTTGTAAGCTCGGCCATCTGCCCTGCAATCTCGGCCCGGCCGATCAAAGCACGGCATTCGGTGCGTTTAACCTGCGTCTGGGCCTCGGCAGCCAACAGATCGACCAGCATAAACCCGAGGTTGTGCCGCGTCTTTTCATACTCGGCACCAGGATTTCCCAAGCCGACGATCAGCCAGTTATTCATAAGACTGGACCGC
>JAYSON010000125.1:0-7154 GCA_043722725.1 Chloracidobacterium sp. | reverse complement strand
GCTTACCGTTTTTAATTGCCGGGTCGAATCGAATCGCCATAGCCGCATCAATGCCTCCTCCCAGCAACTTTTCCGAAGTAGTGGAAAAGGGAAAGATAAAGCCAACTTTGCCGTCGTGCTTAAGTTCTACCGCCAAGCGAACACGGCCTGATCTCTCCATTAGCTTTACAGATTTACTGAATTTGGCGGCAGGCTTTTTATTTATCTTGATTTTCCTTTCATCTATGATTGGGTATTTGGGAGCGCCGAAAGCATTTGCCGTGAGAAACACCTCTATCGCACGATCCTTTTTACCAGTTTTGACGTATGAAGCACCCAAGTAAACTGCCGTCGGATCGTCCGCTTCACTACTCGTGTACAGCTTTTCTAAAACTTCAATCGCGTTCGTATATTCGCCAAGACGGAATAGCTCAATTCCTTTTTCCCGTTCTGACTGGCCGAAAATCACGGTCGAGAAAGCTATAAGAATAATAGAAACAAAAAATATCTTCATAAATCTATTTTTGACAGGATGTTTCCACCGAAAGGTAGTTCGCGTCCATACACGTCGCGGATTTATTTTCTCCATAACTTACGGAGAAAATAAATCGTAACTCGTGAAGGAGTCACTAACTGAGAAAATTATCCCACCAAAGTTGAAATACAAGCAATGTCCATAGCTCTTTGTGGTGCGAGGCTTCTCCCTTCTCATGCTCTTTTATCAGCTTCTGCACATATTCCGCGTTGAACAGACCTTGGTCTTTTAACCTTTGCGGTGCGAGAAGGTCGTGGACGAGTGGATTTAAGCGGCTCTTCAACCATTCGGCGATCGGAATACCGAAACCTTTTTTGGGGCGGTGCAGAATGTTGTTCGGCAGCAGGTCCTTCATCGCGGCTTTAAGGATGTATTTACCGGTTTTGCCTTTGAGTTTGTATTCGAGCGGGATCGACGCGGCAAATTGGCCGACGCGAGGGTCGAGGAAAGGCGCACGCGTTTCGAGCGAAACGGCCATCGCGGCACGGTCGACCTTGGTCAAAATATCCTCGGCCATATAGAAATTGATGTCGGCGTACTGCATCTGCTCGATCACATTCTTTGCGTCGGATGCGTTAACCATCTCGCGAACGCCGCGATAAATGTCGGCGTCGGTGTGCTCAAGGACATCGCGGGTGAGCAGGCTTTCGTGCTGGCCGGCGGCGAAAGAGCCAAACCAAGAATGGTGGCGTTCGAGGACATCCGATTTGAACCCGCGTATGAAGCGTTTCGCCTTGTAATCGAACGACATATTGTGTGTCGATACAGGCAAATTGTTCACTATCGGTTCGATGAGACCGGAGCGGAGAAATGCGGGGATCGACGAGTATTTCGCAGCCAGTTTGTGGGCATAATACATCGGGTAGCCCGCAAAAAGCTCGTCGCCGCCGTCACCGCCGAGAGCGACCGTAACGTGCTTGCGGACAAACCGTGCGAGGAGATATGTCGGGATCAGCGAGCCGTCCGAAAGCGGTTCGTCGAGCCAAGTGCCGATCTCGGAGATAAGATTACCGGCTTTTTCGGCACTCAGTTTTTCTTCATAATGCTCTGTATTTAGATGGGTTGCGACTTGTCTCGCGTACTTTGATTCGTCAAACGAATCTTCTTCGAAGCCGATGGAGAAGGTCTTTACCTTTTCGGTTGCGTGCTGGACGGCAAATGCGGCGACGGTCGATGAATCGATGCCGCCTGAGAGCATGATGCCGAGCGGTACGTCAGAGACCAGCCGCATACGGACGGCGTCGGAAAGCAGGTCTCTCAGCTCATTTGCGGATTCGGCAAAGGAGGCGGAAACACGACCGGTAGGGAGTGTGTTGCTCTTGCCGTTCGAAGCAGAACCGTATAGAGAACCACCTTGTCCGCCCACCACCCCGTCCGCCGAAGCGGCTGCCACCCCTCCTAAGACAGGAGGGGAGCCAAATCCGACCCCTCCTTCGTGAAAAGGGGAACTGTGAGTGTTGCTCTTGTTCCACGATAAATTCCAGTAACGCCGGGTTTTTACGTCGCCGTTCTCGACGGTGAGCAGGTGAGCGGCGGGAAGTTTATAGATGCCCTTGTAAATCGACATGGGCGCCGGGACGTAATCGAACGAGAGGTAGTGGCGAAGCGCATTGAGGTCGAGTTCGGCTTTGACCGACGGATGAGCGAGCAGAGCTTTCGGCTCGGACGCGTAAAGCAATTTGCCGTCGAAGACGCCGTAATACAGAGGCTTTTCGCCAAAACGGTCGCGGGCGATGAGAAGTTTTTTCTTTCTCGTGTCCCACAGGGCAAAGGCGTACATGCCGTTGAGATGATCGACCAGATCATCGCCATATTCCTGGTAAAGATGCGGAAGAATCTCGGTGTCGGACTGCGTGGTGAACTTATGCCCGCGTTTTTCGAGATCGGCGCGGGCCTCGCGGTAATTGTAAAGCTCGCCGTTCATCATCACGATGACCGACTTGTCCTCGCTGAACACCGGCTGGTCGCCCGTTTTCAGATCTATGATCGACAACCGCCGCATCCCGAGTGCAACCTGATCGTCCAGCCACAGACCCTCGGAATCCGGCCCGCGATGGACGATCCGCTCGCACATCGAATGCAGGATGGCTTTGTTGTGTTCCATCGATGATCTAGTTGTTTCCAGATTTACCCAACCCGTTATTCCGCACATAAACTTAGTGAACGCCGGAACGCGGGCACCTTGCCCGCGTGGAAGAGAAGCAGGCAAGCGACGAGCGGGCTGGGAGCCCACGTTCCGGCGTTTCCATTTGATTTCCCAGTTTAGCCATCAAATCCGATCTTCTCCCGCACCGAATAGATCGCCTTGTCCTGCGATTCGTGATAGGTGCGAACGGACAATTCGGCCAGTAGGCCCATGAGGAAGAACTGGACCGATATCGCCAGCATTACAACGGTAATTATCGGCAGTGGCGTGAGTATGAACGACGTTCCGTAAAACAACTTCAACACGATGGCCCAGACTCCGGCGACCACCGAGATCAAAAACGCTATCATTCCAAACGCACCGAATACATAAAGCGGCTTTGTCTGGTAAGAGGCCATAAATTTGATCGTGATCAGATCGAAAATGACCTTGATCGTTCGCGAAATGCCGTACTTTGATTTGCCCATTGTGCGGGCGTGATGGTCGACGGGTATCTCGGTCACGCGGGCGCCGGCCCAGCTTGCGTAAATCGGGATAAAGCGGTGCATTTCGCCATAGAGCTTTACATCCTGGATGACATCACGGCGATACGCTTTAAGCGAGCAGCCATAATCGTGTAGTTTGACGCCGCCGATCCATGAGATGACGCGGTTGGCTATCTGCGACGGAATTTTGCGCGAGATCAGCTTGTCCTGACGGTTTTTTCGCCAACCGGAGACAACGTCGTAGCCTTCATCCAATTTTTCCAGAAGCCGAGCAATATCGGCCGGATCGTTTTGCAGATCGGCGTCCATCGGAATAAGAATTTCGCCTTGTGCGGCGTCGATACCGGCGGACATGGCTGCGGTTTGGCCATAATTGCGGCGCAGAGAAATTATGCGAACGCGGTCATCTTCGGCGGCGATCTCCTTTAGGATTTGCAGGCTTTTGTCGGTCGAGCCGTCATCGACGTAGATCACCTCAGCGGTCTTGCCGAGCGCGTCCAATGCGAGGCGAATCTTGGCGTGCATCGGCCGCAGGTTCGATTCTTCGTCGAGCACCGGCAAGAAAAGGGACAGTTCGGGTGCCGCGGCAATTTTGTTTTGTAATTTGGTCGCGTCCATGCTGATCACAATAGCAAACTTAATAATTTAGAACTTTCGGCGGGGAAAATACAGTCAGCTGAAAGTTATCGGCCATTTTCGTATTTCAGATGCCGGGACCGTTCCTGTCGCGTCACAGCTTTTGTCCCATGTCCCCAGTGTCCCACTCGCGTCGTTTTTCTGCTTCGTCCCTAAATACGCATGAACGAGTGCAACGACCGTTAGAATAGTAGATACGTTTGTTTCTGTCAACCATTATGTTCGCATATCCTTCTGATCGTGAGTTAGTATGACGTTTCTCCGGTTTTTTTTGCGTGCTCTGCGAGCTTCGCGCGAAGTCTTCATTATTTTTTAAGAAGTTTCACGCTATGCTCGCGAAGATTGCAAAGGAAGATAAGTAAATCGAATAAAGTGTGTCAGGCGAAATAAACGCAAGCTGACCAGCTACCTCCTTTTGCATCTTCAGGGTTCTGGAGGTCGCGTATGGTAAATTCTTAATGAGATCATTCGACGCCTCGCTCCGTTGGTCGGGCCTTTTGAGCGAATGGCGATTGCGTCGCTTCTGTTGACCATACTGAATGCGTTTGCAGGGCGGAATGTATTTTGAGATATTCAATGCGTCCGCCCGTAGCCCGAACCTGGATAAAATCTCTAAAACATTGGACGGCTAACTAATATGATTGACCGACGCAAATTTTTGCAGCTTCCATTGTTGGGAGTGCCGCTTTATTTAGCACAGAATTATTTTGGACAGACGGCCGAAAGAACTTCGACCTTGAAGGTGAAGATGCCGGTCGTCGTTTCGACCTGGGACAGCGGCTTGGCTGCAAACGCCGCGGCATGGCCGATTCTCGAAAAATCGGGCCGGGCGCTCGACGCGGTCGAGGCGGCGGGCCGGGCGTCCGAAGACGAGATAAGCTGCTGCGTCGGCCTGGCCGCGCTGCCGGACCGTGACGGTCGAGTGTCGCTTGACGCCTGCATCATGGACGAGCTGGCGAATATCGGTGCCGTATCTTTTCTGGAGCGGATAAAACATCCGGTTTCGGTTGCACGCAAGGTGATGGAAACTACGCCGCACGTTATGCTCTCCGGCGAAGGAGCCCAGCAATTCGCGTTGAAGAATGGCTTTCCGCTCGAATCGAGTGCACTGTCACCCGAATCCGAGAAAACCTATAAAGAGTGGTTGAAGAAATCCGAATATAAACCGTGGGTGAACATCGAGAATGAAAAGTCGAAAGGAGCCGTGTCGCAATACGCACCGTATTTTTTTGAGGACGGCTCACCGAATCACGATACGATGGCGACGATTGCGATGGATGCAAAAAACGATCTGTCTGGAATGGTCACGACAAGCGGGCTGGCCTTCAAAATGCACGGGCGTGTGGGCGATTCGCCGATCATTGGTGCCGGGCTTTTTGTCGATAATGAGATTGGAGCGGCTGTTTCATCCGGCGTCGGCGAAGAAGTAATTCGCATCTGCGGCACACACACCGTCATCGAGCAAATGCGCTTTGGCCGCTCGCCGGAACAAGCCTGTATGGAAGCCGTAAAGCGTATCGTCAAGCGCGATCCGGCAAAGGCTAAAGAGATCCAGGTCGGATTTCTGGCGCTATCGAAAAAGGGCGAGATCGGGGCGTACTCAATTGTGAAGGGATTTACATACTCGGTGACGAATTCGCAGTATCCAAAAGGAAAAGTTTTTGAGGCGAAGAGTTATCTATAGCAGGAGAACACTCCTTAGCTCTCTACCACCCCGTCTGCCGAAACGGCAGCCACCCCTCCTAATCAAGGAGGGGAGTAAAGGCGGGACTCCAAACTTTCACCCGAATACACGTGAAAATGCAGATGCTTTGAGTCCTGGTATTCGCCGAGATTTGTCAGAACGCGGGCCGCCCCTTTTTCTTCAACGATTTTTGCCGCAACCTGTTTTACTACACCAATAAGCTCGATCAAAAGATCGTCATCTTCGATCGTTAAAAGCGACCCAACATGTGTTTTTGGAATAACGACGATATGCGCCTCCCAGAACGGGTGCGTGTGGTGATAGGCGAGAACGTTTTCCGTTTCGAAAATCTTTTCAACACGGGTATTTCCGCTTAGAACTTCGTCGCAGTAAAAGTCGCTCATGAGTATCATGTGAGCAGCGTCTAAGACTCCCAATCTTCAAACTCCTCGCGTTGCTCAAACTCACCTTGCGGCTCCCGCTCGGGAAAGTCTGGAATAGAGCCGAAAGGCCTTTCAAAAAACCCAATCGGGTATCCGTTCTCATCAACTTCGACCGAATTTACGTTTCCGTTTTTCTCGTCGAGCGACAAGATTATTATTTCCACGCTTCGGTTTTGAAGTTCTTCCGAAATCGAGATTGTTGGCGGTGCATTTTTTATTGTTTCATGATAAAAGTTCATAACTTTAAGCCGTTGTTAATTCTTTTTTGCCACAACCACGATCGAAACTCCAAACGGAAAATTGAAGTTCTTTAACCAGAATCGCTCGGCACTGAATAGTTTGCCGAACACGCCATTTAGTGCGGAGATGTTGACGTTGTTCTCGGATTCGGGCTTAATTCCGGTCAGTCTCATTATCGTCCGACCGCCAAGGATCGGGGCGAAGAAGGTCCAGTTTGCGTACGTGGCTCGTTCGACAGTGTAGCCTGCTTTTTCCAGCCGCTCGACGATTTGTTTTCGCGTGTATCGGATGCGGTGATTCGAAATATCGTCCTGCACGCCCCACAGCCACATGAAGGCCGGAACGAAGATCAACGAATATCCACCCGGCTTTGTAACGCGGTGCATTTCCTTGAGGCCGGCGATATCGTCATCGAGATGTTCGATAACATCGAGAGCGGTTGTCAGATCGAATGCGTTGTCTTCGTACGGAAGCGTTTCCGCCAGGCCTTTTTGGACCTTCAAACCTTTTCGGCGGCAGAATTCCAGAGCGTCGTCCGACACATCGACGCCTTCGGCAGTACCGAACTGGGCAAGCATTTCGAGATTGGCTCCCGTTCCGCAGCCGACATCCAATATTGATAGTTGTGAGTCGCGAGTCGTAAGTCGTGAGCAGAGCGTGCGGAGAAAACTCTCCAGAATGGCGCGGCGGCCGACAAACCACCAATGCGATCCTTCGACCTCATCCATGATGCCGTATGTGTGCTGCTCCATTTCCTGCGGTAATGTGGAATTCATGTATTCATTTTGCCATAAAAGGCGGTAACACGAGCAGTAGCGAGTGTGCCGGTGGGCGAAATCCTATTTAATATCACTTACGCACGAATCCGAAAGGCACACGCCCTACCGGTCGTGTTTCTGCCTATTATTTCAGTCGCAGCCCTAGTAACTGGCTGGCGAGCGGGCCGGGATTGGCGTCGGGTGTCAGGCCGTAACTGTCGCGGAGGCGTTTGTTGATGCCGTCGTCG
>JAYSON010000124.1:0-3007 GCA_043722725.1 Chloracidobacterium sp. | reverse complement strand
TAAAGATTGTGAGTTTAGATTCAATTATAGAAAACAAAACCTTTACTCAATCCTATTGAAAATTATCAACTATCCATGACTTAACTAGTCATGACCCTTAAAGAATTCCGATAGCAGAAAAATACCAAACATATGTCCTGGTTACAAAAGCGGAAAACACCGCACAACAATTTAGGTACTACACCTGACACTTGCAGTCGCTTTTTCTTCCTATTCGACTTTTGTTCCTCTCGTTCCGTAATCCGATTTTCTCAAATCGTAAAGCCCTAAAATTGGCAAAAGATTCACCTCGGAATAAGAGAAATAGAAAGCCGAACGAGAGGAATAGGGAAAAGGAAAGGAAAATATCTTAGGCCTCAGTCTTATGAATTGAACGCATTCGCTGTCTCGCTTTTTTTGAGCGGCGGACCGTAGTTCGCCGTTTAATGTTGGATTCCGCCCATTCCGAAACCTGTTTCAGTGGATGCCATTCAGGACTATCGAGCGGCAGCACCTCGCTTGACGAATCTCGGAGCTTCAATGTGCCGAACGCTACAAAAAAGATCAGGAAATTGAATACCGCGCCGACAAATACGACCAGCCAGCCCGGAGCAAGCCCAACCTGTGCGCGGGCGAAAATCAGTTCCCAAAACCGCTCGCGGTCCTGTGGTGTGAGCGTCGGTATCGGCGACGGATGAATGTAAATCTTCAGCGACCAGGAAAGGGCGAGCAGAATAAAAATCCAAAGATAATTTGCCCGCAAACGTCTTCCGACGGCTTCCCATTCGCTGATCGTAAAGTGCGGGGTGATCAGATCGGCGGAAATATGCTCGGCCCATTCCTGATCGGGCGGGATCGTTCGATGTGAAAGCATCGGCGCGAAATACCCTGTTTCCAAAATTCTCACACGATTTGCCCAAACCTCGTAATAGCGGTAACGCCGGGCTTCCATGAATAGAAAGATCGAGACGAGAATCGAATTGATCGGGATCGCAAAGTGCGGATTATCAGGCGAACTGAAAACGAACGAAAGTGTCGCACCGGCGGTAATCACGGCCCAATTCGTTGTTGCGTCGAGCCGGCCGCGCCAAACATTCGACCGCTGTATTTCACCGCGATAGAAATGTACCATCGCCGTGTTAAATTCAGCGGGAGCAAGCTTTTGAGCTATCGTCTGCGGAGTGGCTTTTGGTCTCTCGTTTCGTTTATGAACTTCTTCGGCAAAAGCTCGAAAAGATTCCGGGACTTTGGTGGTGTGTATATCTTCGTCGGACATTCGCATTCCGGTCCGATCATCGTCTCTCATAGCGTGTTGGGGGAAAGAAAAAGGGAAGGCAGCGGCGAACCTTCGCTAATAGCAAAATTAGCACTTTCGTAGTTTGTATGCAAGGATTTCAGGGTTTTAGTAGTGTAGTAATTTATGTTGCGGGTGGCTACCGGATATTTTTTGCTTTGCTATCTTTGCGGGATCTCCTTTGCGGTCTTTGCGTTAAATTCTCTTTCAACCGCAAAGGAGGCTGTGAGAATTTATTGAACAACACAAATTAAGACACTACCAGAATTTTAAACCTGATCTTGCCCAGTCAGGCGGGCCTTCGGTTTCGATTTGGTCTTATCGAGGTTAAAATCCCTTCAATGATCGAAACCGATGAAAAATGGATGCGTGCGGCGATTGATTCGGCAAAGCTGGCGGGAGACCTTAACGAAGTCCCGATCGGTGCGTGTTTGATAGGCGAAAACGGCGAACTAATCGCATCCGGTTTTAATCGGACGATCACCGATTGCGATCCGACAGCTCACGCGGAAATTCTTGTTCTCCGGCAGGCGGCGGCGGCAATTCGCAACTATCGTTTGACTGGTACAACGCTTTACACAACCATCGAACCCTGCGTTATGTGCGCCGGAGCTTTGGTAAATGCCCGGATCAAGCGGCTCGTTTTTGGAGCCGCGGATGAGCGATTTGGCGCGGTCGAAACTGCTTTTCGGCTGTGCGATCACGAATCTTTGAATCATCGGATCGAGATCACACCGGGTGTCTTGGCCGACGACTGCCGCGAACTGATGCAGGGGTTTTTTCGCGAACGAAGGTAGCCTGCATTTCTTTGCGGTTAAAAAGAAGTTGAGAAAGTTGGACGCAAAAATCGCCAAGGTGTTGATTCAGAGCTCTTGATTGCAAACTGAACCGCAACCGATTTTACCGATTGTTTGACAACCTAAATCATTCTATTATCTAGTTTAGTAGCATTTGTGGAATCTGAATCAATAACAGCTTATGTTGGGATCGGCTCGAATCTGGGCGACCGTGCGGGCAATCTCCTGCTTGGCGTTCGCGGGCTTATGGAGGCAAGCTTTGTCGTAAATAAGCTTTCTGCGATCTACGAAACCGAGCCGATCGGCCTTGAAGATGCCCCAACCTTCCTCAACATGGTTGCGGAGATCCAGGCTGAAGGTATCACGCCGACGCAAATGCTTGCCCGCATGCTTCGAATCGAATACCTGCTCGGCCGTACAGACAAATCGCTCAAAAAACCACGAACTATCGATCTAGATCTTCTTTTCTACGCTCAGGAAAAGACCGACACGCCGTTCTTGACCGTCCCGCATCCGCGCGCTCATTTGCGAAGATTCGTCCTCGTTCCTATGAATGAAGTCGCTCCTATCTATATACACCCGGTTTTTCACAAAGACATCAGCACTCTCTTGGTAGAATGCGAGGACATCTCGCAAGTAGCCCGATGGAATCCGAACGGGCAGAGTACCCTGCATTTATCGTCAAACAGCTAGACTTAAAAACGGCGAAGGGCTAGACTTATGACAATTTTATGGCCTACCTAAAACCCGACCAACCCGAGAAAGTTTACGTTCCGGCGCTTCGAGCGGCGAAGGAAAAGGGCGAGAAGCTGGTTTGTCTGACGGCGTATGATTACCCGACTGCGCGGATAGTCGATGAAGCCGGCGTCGATATCATCCTGGTCGGCGACAGCATGGGGAATGTCATCCACGGCTACGGCAACACGATACCGGTTAC
>JAYSON010000123.1:0-2596 GCA_043722725.1 Chloracidobacterium sp. | reverse complement strand
GCGTTCGGCTCGCGGCGTTCCGCGTGACGAAAAATCCGCGAGCGTTCCTTCTTTTGTTCCGGCCGCTACACCAATGACCCATGGTGCCTGTGCATAAGGACTCAGAGTATCTTTCGCGGCACCGTCGTTTCCGCCTGCGAAAAGGACCGTAATATTACGTTCGTAAGCCAAACGGCTGGCGATCGTGATCGGATGATCGGCATTGAACTCGCCGCCGCCCAATGGACCGTAACTATTGGAAACCACGCGAATGCCGTAGCGATATTGATTTGCCAAGCCCCATTCCCAGGCTCCGAGCGGATTAACGACGAGAATGGCAGCTCCAAGTCCGGCTCCAACCAATTTGGCGCCGGGAGCAACGCCCGCATACAAACCGCCGGAACGGACACCTGTTCCGCCGACGATTCCGGCACAGTGTGTCCCGTGTCCGACCGTTTCGTCCGAATTCTGAATATTTTCAATCGTAACGTTCGGTGTAAAACCCGACACCGTGCTGGTCGCAAGAACGGGATGTACGTTCTGTATAACTTTGGACCCATACGGCAAATCGGCGTGTGTTGCGTCAATGCCCGTGTCAATTATGAGTACGGAAAAATCGCCCGCACCTGAAACCGGCATTCCACCGTTCCGAGTTGTTAATGAACTGTCGGACCGAAGTTTCTCGACACCCGTCAATGTGCGGGCCTGGCTCATGTAATACATAAGCTTGTCATTTGACCAGATCGAACGCACGGCAGCATTGCCCGCCAGATTACGAACCTGCCCGGCGGTCATCGGCTGCGCAACCATTCCCAAAATCGGGAAAGTTTGACCGCCCGTCACACCGACGCTCCGCAAAACATTCAGATGCGATTCCTGCAAACCACTGTTTGTATTGAATGCGACGATCACCATGCCGACCGATACGTCATCGGCAACGCTCGATAATTTACCCTCAAGGTCCGGACTGAGCGTCGCCGCCGCTGTGTTCAAACACAAAATGCCGCCCATCGCTACGACAGACAGCAAGCTGATAAACCTTCTTATACCGTGCCTAAAATCTAGTTTCACCGTTTTTTCTCCTTACGAAATAATCTGAATAAGCATTTGCGAAGAAGCTTAACGGGTGGCCTTTGAGAAATCCTTGAGCAGTGATTTTTTTCAGGTTGAGGCAAACTTGAGGAGCGAGGCAGCAATCAGCAGTTAAATATATGCTTTACCGCTAATTAGTAATCAGGAATTACTAAGAAGCAGAGTTCTTTGAAAAACCTACATTGAAATTTAAGGGGTTTCGTTTTTGCACCGAAAGTGAGTTAAGAAAACAGCCAGAGGTGAAACGTCTGGAAAGTTAAACTCAATGTCCGCGCATTGAAGATGCGCTAAGTCCTTTCCTCCCTTAAGTGCGGGACCGTGTTGATGGCGTAACAGACGTTTAACGTCTGGCGGCGACGCGGAACTTTTTGCCGCTTCGCAATTCAAAAAAAGATTAAATTTATTCGGCTACGTTTTTCAGAACACTAAACGAATCATTTTTGCCAAGATAAATATTCCGCTCTTGTTAGCTTTTGGGCTGCTGCAATAATTCCCGCAACAAACGGCGGGTTTCGGCGGCGGTTTCGATTCCGAGTTCTGTTTTTAATAATTTCTGAAGATCTTCGAACTGTTTTTTTACTGACGCGGGTTTGCTCTGCACTCCAAAGACTTTCATAACCATACGGTGCATGTCTTCACGGAACGGATCGTCGGCAAGAACGGCGTTGGCAAATTTCAACGCCTCCGACCAGCGTTTTTCCGCAAAAGACAGTTTTGCAAGGGCTGCCAATACGCGGGCAAATTGTACGACATACAATTGCCGCCTTTCCTCCGCCCAATCGTCATAAACACCAGTCATAAACTGGCCACGGTAAAGAGCGTGGGCGGATTCCAAACTTGTACGCAGCCGTTTACTGTCTTTTTCACGTTTTGCGGTCTCGGCTTCCGCGATAAAATCCTCGAAATCGGCCGCGTCGATCGAATAGGAAAGCTCGGGGTTGAGCTGGTACGCTCCGTCGCGAAAGACGATAAAGTTTTGCTTCAAAGACTGTTGACTGTTGAGTGCCTTTCTAATGTGTGAAATCGTCGGATGAAAGTTTTTCTCGACAGTTTCGATGTCCTCGTCCGGCCAAAAGGCTTCGATCAATAGATCTTTGGCTACACGGCGATCTTTACTCGTTGCAAGGTAGCAAAATATGTCGCGTGCCCGGCGTGTCGTCCACGCATCGGGAGCGAAGGGTTTTGCGACGTCACGGAAAATCTCCACGTGTCCGAGAATTCGAACAGTTAGATCGGTTACAATATTTGAGTGATTATTGATGGGTGATGAGTGATGAATCTGGGGCTTCATCTCCTGTTTCATCCTTCCGCCGTCATCCTTCATTCCTTCGGTCGCGGCTTTGCGCAGATCCGGGGGAAGTTTTTCGAATATCTCTTCATGGTGAAAAATTCCCGGATTACGCCTAATTTCTTCACGTAGCCAGTACTCATAATCGAAGCGTGCCGACAGGTCGAGGGTTCGCTGAAGCGGCGCGATCATCTCCTTTTGCTTTTCCAAAGCAAAAAATGTCTCGGCAAGTAGCAT
>JAYSON010000122.1:0-5153 GCA_043722725.1 Chloracidobacterium sp. | reverse complement strand
TTCGCAGTGCGGTACGGGCGACGGATGCAGTCCGGTCGCGACCAACCCGGCGATGTGTGCGATGTCCGCCATTACCTTTGCGCCAACGCCCCGCGCGATCTCGCCGATTCGAGCGAAATCTATCGTTCGCGGATAAGCCGATGCACCGCAGATCAGTAATTTCGGCCTGCTCTCCTCTGCCTTTCGCTGAAGCTCGTCATAATCGATCTGTTCCGTTTCTTTATCGACCCCGTAATCCGCAACCTTGTAATTTATGCCCGAAAAATTTAGCGGATGGCCGTGCGTCAAATGCCCGCCATGCGAGAGGTTCATTCCAAGTATCTGATCACCATGATCGAGGGCCGTCATCAGCACCGCCATGTTCGCCTGCGCTCCGCTGTGCGGCTGGACATTTGCGTGCTCCGCGCCAAAGATCTGCTTGGCGCGATCAATCGCCAATTGCTCGACGACATCGGCAAACTCACACCCGCCATAATAACGCTTGCCCGGATAACCCTCGGCGTATTTATTCGTAAAAACCGTGCCCATCGCCTGCAAAACGGCCTCGGACACAAAATTCTCCGACGCGATAAGCTCAAGCCCGTTCGTCTGCCGCCGGACCTCGTCGTCAATGGCGTTGCTGATAAGCGGTTCGGCCTCTGCAATGTTTGAAGTGAAAAAATCGTTCATATCTTAAAGGTTTTGAGTTTAAACTTTAGTTTGTTTTTTGTCAGCCGGTTGACCTCGTTTGGTAAAACAATAATAATCCGAAAAGCTAAACAATGGAAACGCTGGAAAGAGCTGAACAACTAAAGGCAGAACTGGACGACTTACGGCCGCTCGATTCCGACGCCGAAGCCCGAATAATGCAAAAGTTTCGGCTCGACTGGAACTACCATTCAAATAATCTTGAAGGTAATTCACTCACTTACGGTGAAACGAAGGCGCTGATCCTGTTCGGAATTACGGCGCAGGGCAAACCCCTTAAAGATCATTTCGAGATCACCGGACATAATGAAGCTATCAATTGGGTCCTCGATTTGGTTAAAGGCGACACGGAGCTAACCGAGGTTTTTATCCGCGAGCTACATACGCTGCTGCTGAAAGAATCAAGCTATAAAGAGGCTCTTACACCAGACGGCAAGCCGACCCGCCGCAAGATCGAAGTCGGCAAATACAAAACGCAACCGAATCATGTAATCACGGTGACCGGCGAGACCTTTTATTTTGCGTCCCCCGAAGAAACACCCGCGAAAATGCAGGAGTTGGTTGAATGGTATCGAAGTGAAAAAGAAAAACCGGTAGTGAATCCGATCATTCTCGCAGCACTTTTTCACTACAAATTTATCCGCATTCATCCTTTCGATGATGGTAATGGACGCGTTGCTCGTATTCTGATGAATTTCATTCTGATGAACTTCGGCTTCCCGCCTGTGATTATCAAAACTGAAGATAAAGAAAATTACTATGCAGTTCTGACGCTAGCGGATTCAGATCAGATGGAGCCTTTCATTGAGTACATCGCGATAAATTTGGAGCGTTCGCTTGAAATAATGATTCGCTGGGCGAAAGGTGAAAGTATTGATGAGCCTGAGGATTTAGATAAAGAATTAGCCTTGCTTGAGCGACGTGTCATTAATGGAGGTAAAGATGAAGCACTATCAAAATCCCCGGAACTAATGCGGACGCTCGCCTCTGAACTCGTAATTCCTATAATTCGCGAATTTTTGGAGTATTGCGGCAAGTTTGACAGATTCTATTCGAAGAATGAAGTCGTTGGCTTCTATCTGAATAGAATATTATTTAGTGGAAATAAGGAAACAGTTCTTATCCAATTGGAAAAGATTACCGAGGAAATAATCGAATTACCAGCATTTGAAGTAGCGTACAACAATAACGAGTTTCGAAACACAAAATTTGGGAGCTTTGATTTTTCCTCATACTTACGTTTTACGTTCAAGGAGTTAACTTATTCGGTTGAGCTAAGAGGATCTAGTTTCGATTCGGTTTCTCGTTTTGAAAGGTCTTATTTTGAAACAATTTCAGTTGAAGAGTTATTTCGGTCCTTACAAATGATCGTAAAATCCCATCAAGTCTTAATAGAACAGAAAACTACACTGAGCTTCTAAATCATAGAAGCGAATTGTTCTTCGCTTAACACAGTCACCCCCAAACTCTCCCCCCTCGTCAGTTTCGATCCCGCATCGCTGCCCGCAACGACGTAATCTGTTTTTTTACTGACTGATGATGAGACGCGGCCGCCGCGGTCTTCAATTAGTTTGGCGGCTTCGTCGCGGGTGAAGTTTTCGAGTTTGCCGGTCAGCACGAATGTTTTGCCGACGAAGAGCTCGTCGAGTGCGGCGGTACTGGCGGCATCCGTTTCGGTTTTTACACCGTAAGCTTTCAGACGCGAAACGAGGTCAATATTTTTCGGATCGCGGAACCATTCATCGACGCTTTCGGCGACGGAGAGGCCGATCTCGTGGATGTCGTCGAGTTCTTCGACCGATGCTTCGACCAGGCGGTCGATGGTGCGGAAATGGTTAGCGAGTATTTTGGCGTATCGCTCGCCGACATGTCGGATGTCGATGCCGTACAACAGGCGTTGAAGGCCGCGTGATTTGCTTGCTTCTATCTCTTCGATCAACTTGCCGGCGGATTTTTCTCCCTTTCGTTCAAGATTTGAGATGTCTTCTGTCTTTATCGCGTAAAGATCGGCAACGTCTTTTACCATTCCGGTATCGACCAGCGTATTGATCAGCACATCGCCGAGGCCTTCGATGTCCATTGCCTTTCGCGAGGCAAAATAGCCGAGCCGGCCCTTGACCTTCGCCGGACAATCCGAGTTTGAGCAGCGGCGGACGGCCTCGCCTTCCGGACGAATCGCGTCGAAATTACAGACCGGGCATCTTGTCGGAAATTCGTATTCCGTTTCGCTGCCATCGCGTTTCGATTCGACAACGCCTAGCACCTGCGGAATGATCTCGCCGCTCTTTTCGATCAAAACCGTGTCGCCGATTTTCAAATCCAGGCGTTTGATCTCGTCCTCGTTGTGCAGAGACGCACGGGCCACTGTCGTTCCGGCAAGCAGCACCGGCTCAAGGTGCGCGACCGGTGTGAGCGCTCCGGTCCGCCCGACTTGAATGCCGATCCCGAGCAGCTTGGTCGTCGATTGCCGAGCCGGATATTTGTACGCGATCGCCCAGCGAGGAGACTTGGTCGTGGCCCCGAATTCCTGTTGCAGTGCGGTCGAATTTACCTTTACGACCACGCCGTCGATCTCGTAATCAAGCTCGTCGCGTTTCGGCTCCATTTCGGCAATGAACGCGGCAAGATCGTCGAAATTAGCACATTTCCTGCGATTAGGATTGACGTTAAACCCGTTGCGTTCGAGCCACGCGAAATTCTCCCAGTGCGTCGGGAACATCTTTCGATTGCCCCGAAAAACGTCGTACGGAAACATATCGAGACGGCGTGATGCAACAACAGCCGAATCCAGCATCCGCAACGTTCCAGACGCGGAATTTCTCGGATTGGCGAAGGTTCTTTCACCCTGCATTTCAAGTTCTGCGTTGTTTTTTTGAAATTGCGATCGCGAAATGAATACCTCACCTCGGATCTCGGCATGAGCCGGAGAATCGTATTTCAGCTTCAGCGGAATGGTCTTGATCGTCTTAGCGTTGGGCGTTATATCGTCGCCACGCGAGCCGTCGCCGCGTGTGGCGCCGACCTTCAGAATGCCGTCGTCGTAATGCAGCGAAACGCTGAGGCCGTCGATCTTCAACTCGGCAACATACTCAAGAAATCGCCCCTCGGCATGCTTTTCGCAGCGTTCGGTGAATGCCTTAAGATCATCGAGGTCATACGAATTATCCAGCGACATCAGCGGAACCGTGTGCGTAAACGGCCGCAGGCTGTCGGCCTTGCCGCCGATACGCTGCGTCGGGCTGGCGGGCGTGATGAGTTCCGGATGCTCGGCTTCAAGCTGTTTTAGCCGTTCAAGAAGTTGGTCGAATTCGAAATCGGAGATCTCCGGTTCGGCTTTCTGGTAATAGAGATTGTTGTGCCGGTCAATCTCGGCACCAAGTTGCTCTATGTTGTAGGTTTCGTTTTTGATCACTTGCTCGACAATGAGAGAACTAATCTCAGTCCCGTGTCAACTTGCTCCATTTTGCCGTCCGATAGCACTTCGAGTCGTTCGAGCAAGAGTGATTTGTCGATTGTTAAGAGTTGGGAAATATTAATTACCGAGTTCTTAGTTAAGCCGCTCTGACGAGGGGTGATCGCTACATTTCCCCTCGCTCTTGCGAGATTGATGTTCGACGAGAATAGGGCCACAATAACAGTACTAATCAGGCTCTTATTGAATTCGTTATCTTGCACGACCAAAACGGGATGGCGAAAGCCGGGTCCCGATCCAACCGGATCGGGTAGATCTGCCCACCAAATCTCACCTCGTGTAGCTACCATTTTTCACGTGATATCGACATTAGGGCCATCCTTAGCATAACGGGATCAACTGATGAATCTTCTTTTGAATAAACCTCGTTTAGATTCGCTGTAATATCGTCTTCTTCCTGCCGTTTCAAGTACTCCTCGGCAGCGTCGGAGAAAACCTTACTTCGGGAAAGATTTCTCTTACGGGCAAATTGGTCAATTCGTTCGAAGAGATTGTCGCGAACTGAAATAGCAGTCTTCATTCGATGGAGTATAACCTAAGTTATACCCAAAATCAACTGATAAACTCCACGATCAACCGGTGAAAATGATGAGTTCCCTGCTCGCGCGTCGGTGAGTATCTGCCATGCGAATGAAACCGCGAGCGGATGCCTTTTTGCACGCTCTCTACTATAGCTTCGTCCTCCAGTTCAACGCGATCCAAGTCGGTGCCCGCACCTTCACCTAACTTTGAATCGTCGGAGACGTAATTCAAATATTGGACAATTGTCTTCCCAGTCTCGACGGGCTTTATGATGTTCACCGAAATTCCCCATGGATAGAAATTGAACATCAGGTTCGGGAAGATAAATAGGTATCGGCCGACCACCCCGTATGCCGAAGCGGCATCCACCCCTCCTTTGAAAGGAGGGGAGCCTGAAAAAGCGGTTTGCAGACTTGAGTATCTGAATGTCTCAGTCGAATAGCTGCCGTAATCGACGATCTCGTTCAGCGAA
>JAYSON010000121.1:0-10790 GCA_043722725.1 Chloracidobacterium sp. | reverse complement strand
TTCAGACCTTTGTCACCAAAAACATTTGACAAAAATTCAACCAAAGGAGTAAAACCTAAGCAACACTCCTGTCCCACTTTTTAGGACCACCTCACAGCTTCGATAAGCGTTCTTCAAACGGAAGTCCCAAATCTCCCAGCACCGCGTAAAGTGCCTGACGAAATGATTCGTTAGTTACTCCTAAAACTGCGTAACCACGAATAACCGCCAATAAAATACAAGCAAAACAGGATACATTAGCAACGGAAACAAAAGAGGCAAAGTGTAAGATGACTCGAAACCTGTTTTCCAGAGCAGTTGGAGCGGCTGAATAATACTTGAGAAAAAGCTAACGCAACAATCCAGAAAGTATTTTTTGAAGCGAAGAGAAATGGCTTTTTCGTTACCACTCCGCGCAAACCCATCGCCAAAAGGTCGAATCCGAGTATGAGAACGACAATACAAATAAGAATAGTCATTATTCAAAAGATAGCACGTTTAAGAAGTGCGAAGCCGGCGAATTGATGATCATGCAGAACGCGCCGTGAAAACTGTCTCCTGCGACTACTCACTCTTCCCGACAAATTTATATCCAATCCCGCGAACGGTCCGCACGATCTGCGGGTCGTTGGGTTTGTCTTCCAAATACTTTCTTAAACGTACGATAAAATTATCTATCGCCCGCGTGTCGGTGTCTTCCTGGAGGTCCCAGACGTCTTCGAGGATGGTTTTACGCGAGACGGTTTGGCCTTCGTTTTCGATCAGGTAGCGGAGGAGTTTTAGCTCCATCAATGTCAGATGAATGACCTCGTCGCCGCTGCGGAGTTCAAGATTGGCGAAATCTATCGTCTTTCCGTTGATTTCGAACGTGTCGCCGATGCGGTCCTTTGTTGTCTCCCGCCGCGACCAATCACGGCGGCGAAGCAAACCGTTCAGACGGGCGAGAAATATCTCAAGATCGAATGGCTTCGGAAGGTAATCGTCCGTCCCGGCCTCAAAGCCTTTCAGCACATCTTCGGGCCGGCCACGGGCGGTGAGCATCAATATCGGCGTGTAATCCTGCCTTGCACGCAATACTGTCGCAACCTCAAAGCCGTTGAAACCAGGCAGCATGACATCCAGAATAATTGCGTCGAAACTACGTTCTCCGGCTGCGATCAGAGCAGCTTCGCCATCGCCGACGATCTCGGCTTCGTAGCCTTCCGCTTCAATGTTGAATCGAAGGCCATTGGCGATATGCTGTTCGTCTTCGACGATGAGAATTCGCATAAAATCGTGAATCGTAAATCGTGAGTCGTGAATCGTAAGAAGTCTTCCAAATCTTCAGCGATTTACGATTCACGAAATAGGCAGTTGCACCAAAAATGTCGTTCCTAATCCCTCGCCGCGGCTTTGGGCGCTTATCTTTCCGCCGTGTCTCTCCACAATGGATTTGACGATAAAAAGCCCGAGACCGGTGCCTTTTGTCTCGTGACCGGATTTATTCGATACGCGATAAAACCGCTTGAAAATTCGTTTGAGGTCGGCGGACGGAACGCCTATCCCATTATCTTTGATGAATATATCGACGCGTTTATTTATCGTCGCTTTTTTTGTGCGAATGGATATTTTCGGCGCGCCGGTGGAATACTTCATCGCGTTATCCAGCAGATTGATAAACGCTGTCTGCAGGTCCGCCGCATCGCCCATTATCTTTATCGGTTCGGCCGGTTCTGAGAATCTGATTGCGCCTTCGTCCAGATTTCGCCGCGTCCGCACGATGGCGACCGATTCGTTTATCAGCGCGCCGACATCCACCTCTGACGCATTAAACTGCCGCTTTCGCTCTTTCGTGCTGCTTGCCTGCAGCACCTGCTCGACGGTGTTCAGCAGTCTTCCGGTGTCGGCAAGCATTACGTCGTAAAACTCCATCTGCTTTTCGGGTGTGACCTTACGCGTTTTTAAGGTTTCAAGATAAAGCTTGATCGACGCTATCGGCGTTTTCAGCTCGTGCGTTACCGAGTTCAAAAAAGCATCGTGCTGCTCGCTCCGGCGGATCTCGCGAACGAGAAAGACGGTGTTAAGAATAAGGCCGGTGATGATCAAAGCAAAGAAAACAGCGCCGAGAACGAGTAGAGCAACCTCACGCAAATTGAGCAGAATCCACCCGACGTTCAGCGCAATCGCCAGCACACTCAGGCTTATCCCAAGTACTAGAAAGAATATCGCTGTTTTTCGCCGCCTCATACGTTAGCTGAAAATGAAAAAGGGAAAACGGAAATCAATACTTTACACAGTATCACGTTCCATTTTCCCTTTTAAGTTTTCCGCTTTTTTTAAGCTGCTTCTTGCAGTGGTTTCAACTCAGCCTGTTCCGTCTGCTGAGATTCTAAATTATAGGCATAAACATTTTTAACCAATCCCAGCTTTTCCATCAACTTTATCTCGACCCAATTGATATCGAATTCGTACCACGCCAGACCGTGTTTTGCCGAACGCGGGTGAGCGTGATGGTTATTATGCCATCCTTCGCCCCATGTTATAGCGGCTATCAGGCCATTGTTTCGCGAATCGTCCCGTGTTTCAAAGCGGCGTGTTCCCCATAAATGCGTCGCCGAATTTACCAGCCATGTAAAATGCCAGCCGACGACCGTTCTAAGAAATACCGCCCACAACACCATCGGCAAACCGCCGATCGCAAACAGGCCGGCCGCGACAAAAACCGTCGGTATCCAATAATATTTGTTCAGCACAAGCTGAAAGGGGTCTTTTACCAAGTCCGGCGAATATCGCTGCATCGTCGCGAACGAATTATTCTGCGCCGTTCCGCGAAATATCCAGCCCATATGCGACCAATACGTTCCGTGACGCGGGCTATGCGGATCGCCGTCCGTCTCCGTAAATGCATGATGCAGCCTATGCGTAGTTACCCAGGTAAGCGGGCCCGACTGCATGGCAAGCGTTCCGATAAAGCTCAATGTACGCTCAAGCCACAGCGGGGCCTTAAACCCGCGATGCGTCAGCAGCCGGTGATAACCGATACCAACGCCTAAACTGCCGGCAAACCACCATAGAATCAGAGCGGCCGTCAAATTCTGCCAGGAGAACGTAAATAAAGCCGCAACCGCCAAAATATGAAAAGTAGTCACACCGATTACGGTTGACCAATTAATCTTTTTCGAATTAGCTTGAATTTCCGCCACGTTTTGCATGCAATACCTCTATTAAGTTTCCCTAGGATCGATCGGGTTTTTCCCCTAATTAAAAGCCTAACAGGTTTTGCAGCCAGCAATTGTAAGAGTTTTGTAATTAGAAGAATGAGTCGCGTTATCAATCGCGCCATTAGCCTGAGGACCCTCGATTCGCAAATTCTTGCGGACTTAACTGAACACAGATAGAATTGGGAAGCCCCACGTCAATTATCCGATTTGGTTCTTTAAAGACGGTGAACCGTATGTCGAATGAAAATAAGCAATTTCGAAATATGAGCTTATGAAAAGGTGCCCTGAATGCAGGCGGGATTATTACGACGACACGCTGAGTTTCTGTCTGGAAGATGGAACGCCGCTGGTTTATGGCGTATCTGCAGATGAACCGGCGACGGCGACCTTGTCAGAACCACCTGCGGTGGCGGGTGGTTTAACGCGGCCGAGTGAAACGTCAAGCGAATCGCCGACAAAGCTCCAGATCAATACAACAGATCAGACCGCGATCCTTCATGCGGGAGCGGAGGCGGAGCCTCGAAAGGTTTTGGGTGAGCTTGCGGAAAGCCAGAGCCTTTCCGCACATCAGGCGGCGAAGCCGCATCGAAGATTGGGTGGCCGGAACGGTTTGGTGCTGAGCTTGGGGCTAGCCGTCTTGCTTCTTGTGGGCGGATTCTTCGGCTATAGGTATTTTGCACCAGCTTATTCAAAACAGATCGAATCAATTGCCGTAATGCCATTCGTCAATGAGAGCGGAAATGCTGATGTCGAGTATCTTTCGGATGGAATGACCGAGACACTTATAAGCAGTTTGTCGCAACTGCCGAAGCTTAGCGTAAAGGCCCGGTCGTCGGTGTTTCGTTACAAAGGCAAAGAAATGAACGCGCAAACCGTCGGCAAAGAATTAAACGTGCAAGCGATATTGAACGGGCGCGTCGTGCAGCGCGGACAGGAATTGACTCTGTATGTCGAGTTGGTTGACGCGGCGACGGAGAATAGCTTGTGGAAACAAACCTACAACAAAACGATGACAAACCTGGTGGCGTTGCAAAACGACATCGCCCGCGACGTTGCCGACAAACTTAAGGTAAAATTATCGGGCGCGGACGTGCAGAAGCTGACGAAGAATTATACTGAAAACGCTGAAGCCTATCAGCTTTATCTTAAGGGACGTTATCACTATTCCAGATTGACGACGCCGGAGATTCAAATCAGTATTTCATATTTTAAACGGGCGATTGAAATTGACCCGAACTACGCGCTCGTGTACGCCGGACTCTCAGATGCATATCGATCATTTGCGGTCGCCGGCGATATGCAGCCGACCGAGTTTCTACCGAAAGCGAAAGCAGCGGCAAACCGTGCAATCGAACTCGATGATACGCTCGCCGAAGCTCATACGGCACTTGGCGTTGCCATATTTTGGGGCGAATGGAATTGGAGCGTTGCCGAAAATCAATACAAACGAGCTTTAGAGCTAGACCCGAAAAACGCGGATGCCTATTTGTATTACGCGCATCTACTTTCAATCATGGGGCGGCATGTTGAAGCACTCGCCAAAGTCAAACTGGCGAGAGAAATCGAGCCGCTGAATTTGAGAATTAGTGCGCTCGAAGGACTGTTTCTGATTCACGCCGGACGGAGCGACGAAGCGTTAGCCAGATTTCGCGGAATCTTTGAATTAGACCCGGATTTTTGGCTGGCTCATAATTTTGCTTCGAGCGCTTATATCGAGAAAGGAATGTTTGTCGAAGCCGTCGCCGAAGCACGACGCGCGAGAGGTCTTTTCGATGGAAGCAGTCAGCCGATGGCGTTCGAGGGCTACGCTTTGGCGAAGTCGGGCAGAAAGGCGGAAGCACGAGTCGTGCTTGACGAACTATTGAAATCATCAACGACCCGTTACGTTACGCCTTACCACATCGCACTGGTTTATAACGGCTTGAACGAGCGCGACAAAACGCTCGCTTGGCTTGAGCGGGCTTACGAACAGAGCAGCACGCGAATGGTTTTTCTGAAAGTCGAGCCGAAATGGAACAATCTGCGCGACGATCCGCGCTTTCAGGAGTTGTTGAGGAAAGTCGGATTTCCTGCGGAGTGATAAATCGGTAATATTGTTATGAAACGATGCACCCGGATGCGGCCAAGATTATTGCGACGACACGCTGTGTTGTTGTCTCGATGCCGGTGTGCGCCTGCTCGACGGCCCGGCGACCGATGAACCCGCAACCGCAATGTTTAGCCAACTGCCCATCTTAACCACCCGCTGCCACAGGCGGCACCGACCCGTCGCCGAAACGCCGTAAATGGTTTCCTATTGCGGGGCGCGGGCCGGTTTTCTGTTGGTGATCGGCGGAATCGACGACCAGCGATGTCGTGCTGATCGGAGATTTCAGATAATCCTGGAAGGAGTTTTTAACGTAAAGTCGCCTGATTGAAAGAGAGCAAAAGATTTTGATGACAGTTTGAAAATTATTCCGACGCATTTCCTCCGGTTTTATCGCCTTCGCTTTGCTCCCTTGCCTCTTTACGTTAAATTGTATTTGAGATATGGATAAAACTTTCGAAGTCGAATTTCGCGACGATCATCTCCACGTGCTGCTTGGCCCCGATTACGAGATAACGCCTGAGCAGGAAGACGAATTCTGGGCCGCAATCGAGCAGGCGTGCACGGCGCATAACACGCATCGGGTTCTTCTAGAAGGATCCGCGCCAAAAACCAGGCTGCAGCCAGCCGGGGTTGTCGTTTCGGGCGTGCGTGCCGCGGCCGCCGTGCCGAGGCTGTGGTTTGCCCTTTGCCTCCAGGATTTTGAAGAGACTGAGTTAAGCGAGCTATACAAAACGGTCGCCGCCAGCCGCGGCGTCCATGTGAAATTCTTTGCAAACTCCGAACGTGCATTAAACTGGCTCCGGACAAACTCGCCAGCCTAAGCTTGCTCCTCTTTGATTCCGTTGACTATTGATACCAAGTAATATAAATTTTTCTATTAGTTAGCATATTGTGCCCGGGGAGTTTTCTATGGCGGACGGATCGGTATCCGAGAGAGTGATTCGCGTATTTGCGGACTTTAAGAAGGTTGAGCCAAGCGAGATAAAAGCCGAGACGACCTTTGAGGAACTTGGCTTCGATTCGCTCGACGGCCTCAACCTTATCTTCGAATTGGAAGAAGAGTTTGACGTCGTAATTCCGGATGACAAGGTTCAGTCGATGAGATCTGTTTCCGAGGTTATCGACGGTATCGAATCTATTGTAGATCCCGGAACAACGCAGCCTGCCGCCGCCTAGGTGCATTTTGAAACAAGGTGTCCTCCGGAATTCGTTATGTCAGAATCTATCATTTGTAAATGAGAAGAGTTGTTGTAACGGGTATCGGCGTCGTTTCGGCCCTGGGCAACAACGCGGACGAATTCTGGAGCGCCGCCAGCTCGGGCCGGTCGGGCATCGGGCCAATCACTAAAATCGATACAACTAATCTTCGCTTCAAAAATGCCGCCGAGGTCAAAAATTTTGCCGCTGCTCAACATTTCGACGGTAAATCCCTAAGCTGGTTGGACCCATTTGCCCAATTCGGCATTGTTGCCGCCCGCGAAGCGGTTACCGATTCCGGCATAAGATTTACGGATGAATTGCGTGATCGAACTGGCGTTATCACCGGTTCGTGCCTGGGCGGAAAGGAAACCGAGGACAAGCTTTTTTTTGATCTCTACGGCGAAAAAAGGAATAGGATGCCGCCAACCGCGATCCCGCGAGCGATGAGCAATGCCGTGGCAAGCCATGTGTCGATGGAGTATGGCCTGACTGGGGCGACCTTTACAATTTCGACCGCCTGTTCGTCTGCGAATCACGCTATTGGACACGCATTTTGGCTCGTCCGCCAGGGAACGCTCGATGCGGCGATAACCGGCGGCAGCGAAGCTCCGCTTACTTTTGGAAATTTAAAAGCGTGGGAGGCGATGCGTGTCGTTTCACAGGACACTTGTAGGCCGTTTTCGAAGGACCGCAGCGGCCTGATCCTCGGCGAAGGCGGCGCGCTCTTTGTCATCGAATCGCTTGATTCGGCTTTGGCTCGTGGGGCAAAAATATACGCTGAAATCACCGGTTTCGGCATGTCCGCAGATGCTCATCACCTGACAATGCCGCTTGCAAAAGGTGCCGCAAAAGCGATGCGTTCTGCCTTGTCGGACGGCAACACAAGGAGCGAAACGGTTGGCTATATCAATGCCCACGGAACGGCGACGCCTGCCAACGACGTAATGGAATCAGCTGCGATCAGGCTCGTTTTTGGCGAACATGCTGATAACATTCACGTCAGCTCGACAAAATCGATGCACGGCCACGCGCTCGGGGCCGCCGGTGCGATAGAAGCCGCCGCAACCGTCCTCGGGCTTCACCACAAACTGCTTCCGCCCACGGCAAATTTCACCGAATTCGATCCCGAATGCGACATCCACATCATCAAAAACCAAGCAATTGAATGCGAACCCAAAACCGCGCTTTCAAACTCCTTTGCCTTCGGCGGCCTCAACGCCGTGCTTGCTTTCAAGCCTTGGTAGTGTCCGGCAACCCTAGTTCGCCGCATGGCCGTGCGGAAGACCCGCGAAACCGCCGAATGTTAAAGTATTAAATTCTGTTAACGTAGTAGATTTTTCGACATGAGTTACGGCATTTTTATTTTCTTTTGTTCCGTGTCTTGCTCCGTTTTCCGTGGTCGGTTTTTAAATCTTTTACCACGAAATCCACGAAATCAAGCCGAACAAGAGCAAACAAAGAGTCGTTCTGACGCATCTCCGACGAAATCAAATCCTTATGTCAACTGAACCGGGAAATTTACCATGAGCCCAAAAAGCAAACCACAAATTTGGCTTGAATACGCAGTCGTGCGAGGTTTTCTCGGTTTTCTCGCTGTATTGCCGCGTAAGACGGCAGTCTCGATTGCAATGTCCGTCGGAACCCTCGGTTACCATTTACTGGGAAATCTCCGGCGTGTTGCGGCAAGGAATCTCAAAATCGCTTTTCCCGACCTCAGTGAAGCGGAACAGCAGCGGCTTACAAAAGGATCTTTTAGAAATCTCGGACGGATTCTCGGCGAAATGAGCCATTTCCCGAAAGCGACGCGCGAAAGTCTTGAGAAAACAATCGGGTTTCAGATCGAACCGGAGATTTGGGCGGAATACGAGCGTTTGAAAGCCGAAGGCCGCGGCGTGATCATCGTCAGCCCGCACCTCGGCAATTGGGAGATGCTGGTTTACGGCTGGTCCGCGCATCACGGGCCGATGAGCTATCTTGCCCGCCCGCTTGATAATCCGCTGATCGAGGCGTTGACCGTACGGATTCGCACCCGTTTCGGCAATCGGCCGATAAACAAAACAAACTCCGTCAGCCCTGCTATAAAAATTCTTCGTGAAGGCGGCATTCTCGGCATTCTAGCGGATGTCAACGCTCATCCGAAGGAAGGCGTTTTCGTCCCGTTCTTCGGCGTGTCGGCCTGTACGTCGAGCGGCGTTGCCCTGCTCGCCATGCGGACAAATGCCGCCATTATTCCAATGTGCGGCGTCTGGGACTACGAAAAACAGCGTTACATCGCCATTCACGGTGAGATAGTCTATCCTTCGAACACAGGCGACCGCCACCGCGACGTTACCGAAACGACCGCGAAATTCACCGCCGAAGTCGAAAAATTGATCCGTGCATATCCTGACCAATGGCTCTGGATACACAAACGCTGGAAAACGCGCCCACCTGGCGAAATTGGATTATATTGAACGCAGATATTGGAGGCCTTTAATGAACAGCAAATCCCGCCGTCAATTTCTTTCGGTGATTGGTACAGCCGCCGCCGGCGTAGCATTCATTCCCCATTTGAAGGCAGAATCGGTGACACGATTCGCCGACGCCATTGATCCCCGTTTGGATTTTTCACCTGAAGAGACCGCCAAGGACGAGAAGTTCTGGGCCGGTGTTCGAGAGAATTTCGATCTGCCCACGAACGTACTGAACCTGGATAACGGCTACTGTAATCCGTGGTCACGCGGAGTCGCGGACGATTTCGTAAAGAGGGCGCGTTATATTGAACAGCTTCCTGCAAAAAGGCTTGAGGAACTTTACGACGGCGTGACCAACGCATCTACCCGTCCTGGTATAGCAATGTTGCTAGGCGTTCCGGCTGATGAGATAGCTCTCGTGCGAAATGCGACGGACGCTCTTGATTCTGTGATTTTAGGCCTTCCGCTGAAAGCTGGCGACGAAATCGTCTGCTCCGCTCATGATTACTACGCCATGCTCGATGCGATCGATCAGCGTAGTGCACGCGACGGTGTCGTAGTCCGCATGGTCCGTCCTCCGCTGCCTGCGAATTCAATGGAAGTTCTTGCAGAGCTTTACGAAAAAGCCATCGGACCGAAAACGAAGCTTGTGCTCGTCACTCACGCCAGCAACACAACCGGCCAGTTATTTCCCGTGAAGCGGATCGCGACGGCGGCGCATCGTGTTGGGGCCGAGGTCGTTGTAGACGGAGCGCAGACAATGGCACTTCTACAATATAAGGTTCCCGATCTCGACTGTGATTATTACGGGGCAAGCCTTCACAAATGGCTGATGGCCCCGGTCGGCTCGGGTGTTCTGTGGATGCGGAAGGAACATGTCTCAAAAGTCTGGCCGCTAGTACCGCCTCCACCTGAGGCCAAGGGAATGCTCCGTTTTGAATGGAGCGGCACTTATCCGGAATTTATTACTTCGGCTGCCGCTACGGCTCTCGCCTTTCATGAAAAGCTCGGACCAGCCCGGAAAGAGATCCGCGCAAAATATTTGACGCATTACTGGCGAACGAAGGTCGAGAAAATGCCCGGCGTGAAGTTTTACACGTCCGAGGCGCCCGAGGCGAGCTGCGGACTCGGGATATTCGAGATCGCAAACTTCGATTCCAAAAAGCTCCAAAACGAACTCTGGAAGGGTCATAAAATACTAGTCCAGAATATGAGCGGCGGAAAGCGGGCCCCGGAACTTCGCGGCATCCGTGTTACGCCGAATGTCTATACCTCCACAGCCGAACTCGATCGGTTCGTTGAGATTCTCGACGCAATCGTGAAATCGGGAACAGCGTAGGAGTTTATGATTGAACCAACGGAAAGATCGTACAATCCGTTCGTCTGCGAATCTTGCGGCGACGAATTCGGCTGCGGCGCAAAGCTCGATGGCTGCTGGTGCATGGAGGTAACTCTGTCCGAGAAGAGCACGGCGGAGATCGCAAAGGATTTCGCCGGTTGTCTATGTCCGCAATGCCTCGGCTCGTTCGCGGCGCGGCCCGCAATGAAACGGACATGCGAGAACGGATTGACCAAAGTTATCCTCGATGCAGTCCGGATCGACACTACGAACAATCACGGAGCCTAGAACGCGCTGTCCGGCAACCTTTGCCTTCCTTCGCGTCTTGGCGTCTTTGCGGGAAACTCTAAGTATGAAACTCAAAAATCGTAGAAATGCACACGAGCCACACATAAGTTCGACCCATGAGATTCAAGCTTAAATTACCTCTCGCACTTCTTTTAAACGGCCCTATATGCCCAAATGCTGATCGGCCAGCAACGGCTTTTGGTGATTGGAGGAGGTAACCGACCGACGATGCCGTAAAAAAA
>JAYSON010000120.1:0-3380 GCA_043722725.1 Chloracidobacterium sp. | reverse complement strand
GCCTCATCGAAATTTAGGTGAGCTAACGGAAATGCCGAGCCTTTCCGCAAATAGAGCGGCAGAGCCGCAGCGGAAGAGGAACAAGCTGTTGGTAATTTTCGGTATTGGCGTATTGTTTTTAGTCGGCGGGTTCTTCGGCTATATATATTTCAGTCCAGCAAAACAGATCGAATCCATCGCGGTGATGCCGTTTGTTAATGAGAGCGGGAATGCGGATGTTGAATATCTCTCGGACGGGATGACCGAAACGCTGATCAGCAGTTTGTCGCAGTTGCCGAATCTGAATGTCAAGGCGCGGTCCAGCGTGTTTCGCGGCTGGCAAGGGTACCTGCGGGCGATAATGAAACACAGATCCGATTTGCTGGCTTACTCAAGGGCAAGGTTTCATACGGCTCTTGGAGAGAAAGAAAAGGCGATTGACGAGCTGAACAAGGCCTACGAGAACCGCGAAGCCTTGTTGATTCGGCTTAAAACCGACCCTGGCCTCGACCCGCTGCGCGACGACCCGCGATTTCAGGAGTTGTTACGAAAAGTCGGTTTTCCGCAATAAGCGTCAAGCCGTGAAATAGATTATGGCGAATGTTGAAACAATCCAGCATGACGACGGCCGTTTCGAGCTAAAGAAAGAAGCGTTGCGCGAGATCGAAGGTTCGCCACTTTTTAACGAAGACCTCGCGCCTGTGCCGATTGCGAAGCGCAATTGGACGACTTATAACTACGCCGCGCTTTGGATTTCGATGGCACACTGCATTCCGACATATATGATGGCGTCGGGGCTGATTGCGGCCGGGATGAACTGGTGGCAGGCGCTCATCACAATTCTGCTCGGCAACGTAATCGTCCTGGCTCCGATATTGCTCAACTCGCATCCCGGCACAAAATATGGCATACCGTTTCCGGTTTTTGCCCGCGCGGCGTATGGAACTATCGGTTCGAATTTACCCGCACTGATGCGGGCGCTTGTTGCGTGCGGATGGTTCGGCATTCAGGCGTGGATCGGCGGACAGGCGCTTCATACATTTTTTGGATCGATAATTCCGGGTTGGAGCACTCTGCTCGGTGGTGCGGTTGGCGGTCACACGCCCACCGAGTGGCTCTCGTTTCTGCTCTTTTGGACGATGAATATCGCGATCATTTATCGCGGTATGGATCTGTTACGCACTGTCGAAAACTGGGCCGCACCGTATGTTTTGATAATGACCGCAGCACTGCTCGGCTGGATACTTTACCAGGCTGGCGGCATCGGTTTTTTGCTGAACGAGCCTGGAAAGTTTCAGACACTCGGCGAATTCTGGCCGATCTTTGTTCCAAGCCTGACGGCGATGATTGGCTTCTGGGCGACACTCAGCCTGAACATGCCAGATTTCACCCGATTCGGCAAAAGCCAGCGTGAACAGGCCGTCGGGCAGGTGATTGCGTTGCCGACAACGATGGTAATATTCGCCGCGATGGGCATTTTGATCACGTCCGCCGCCGTCGTAGTCTTTCCACAAATGAAGCACGAAGACCTCTGGGACCCGATAAAGCTCGTCGGACAATTTTCTCAGCCGGTCGTTGTCGCTGTTTCGATGTTCACGATCATCGTCGCGACTCTTTCGGTTAATATTGCAGCGAACGTCGTTTCGCCGGCGAACGATTTCGCCAATGCCTTGCCGCGTTGGATTTCATTCCGTACCGGCGGCCTAATCACGGGAATCATCGGCATTCTGATGCAGCCGTGGAAGCTGCTCGCCGACCCGACCGGCTATATATTCTCGTGGCTTCTAGGTTATTCGGGCGGCCTCGGCTCGATTGCCGGAGTGCTGATCGCCGATTACTGGCTCGTTCGCCGCAAGGATCTGAAACTTGGCGACCTCTATCGCAGTAAGGGAATATACGGCGGCTGGAACTGGCGTGCGGTTGCGGCTACGTTTTTGGGTTGCTTTTTTGCGTGGATCGGGTTGATAATTCCAAGTCTCAGAACTCTTTACGATTATGCATGGTTTATCGGGTTTGGTGTTGCGTTTGTCGTTCATTTTGCTCTAATGAAATTTTCACCGCCGACGCACAGAGTTGCTGATAAGTAGATGATGCATGGAAACAATAGAAAGATGAAACCCTCCACACTAGTATTTTCTGGTCCGATATTTCTGTTGCTTTCGTTTATTACTTGTGTCGAAACCGTAGGAGCACAGCGTGAAGAGCGCGATGCAAAAGCCATTTCAAAAGTTAAGAATATAGCGGTGTCTCGATTAGATAAGAAATTATCGTCATTGTCATTTTCTAGATGGTTCAGCAGAACTCTTAGGAATAAACAACCGGCACTATGGGAATTGAACGATTGTGGCGAGCAAGATGGTTCAGGCCGCCAGAAGGATTTCCCGATTTGTGTGCAGGCCTATGCAAAAACTTCCGACCAAATTGCCGTGACCGTGATGATAGCGGTGGGGACACACAAACGCGGGATTTTCGGTAAACCAGTCACTTGGGGTATTTGGGTTGGATCGGATCAAGTAAGCTCGATCGTCTTGGACAGGCTGAATGATCTACCGAAAGCACTCGTCAAACATAGAAAATCAAAATAACGAGGAAAGTCTTAAAATGTCACGAGTTGTAAAAGCAGGATTGATTCAAGCTCACAACGTCGCACCGACCGATGCGCCCATACCAGAAATTCGGCACGCGAATCTCGATCATCAGATGAAACTGGTCGAGGACGCGGCACGGCAGGGTGTGCAGATGCTTTGTTTTCAGGAGATTTTTACGATGCCGTATTTTTGTGCCGAGCAGCAGACTCGTTGGTACGAGGCGGTTGAAAAAATACCTGACGGCCCGACCGTCAAGCTGATGCAGGAAGTCGCCAAACAGCATGGAATGGTGATGATCGTGCCGATTTATGAAGAAGAAATGTCGGGCATCTATTACAATTCGGCGACGGTGATCGATGCCGACGGCACCTATCTAGGCAAATACCGCAAGACGCATATCCCGCACGTCGACCCCGGTTTCTGGGAGAAATTCTATTTTCGTCCGGGCAATCTAGGCTACCCGTGCTTCGACACTGCGTTTGCGCGGATCGGCGTTTACATCTGTTATGACCGCCATTTTCCCGAAGGTGCTCGTTGTCTGGGACTGAACGGAGCGGAAATAATCTTTAATCCCTCTGCGACGGTGGCTGGTTTGAGCGAATATCTCTGGAAGCTGGAACAGCCCGCACACGCGGTTGCGAACGGTTATTTCGTCGGAGCGATCAACCGCGTCGGCACCGAAGCTCCGTGGAACATCGGCGAATTCTACGGTCAGAGCTATTTCTGCGACCCGCGCGGCCAGATGCTCGCTGTCGGCAGCCGCGATCAGGACGAGTTGATAGTCGCCGATCTCGACATGGACATGATCCGCGA
>JAYSON010000119.1:0-3786 GCA_043722725.1 Chloracidobacterium sp. | reverse complement strand
GTCGGCTCGTTACGGCGGCGATGAAAAAAGCTTCGAACAAAAAATGTCGATGCTGCTGGGCGAAATGAAGTTGGCGTACGACAAACGTCGCGATGCCCGGTTCGTTTGCTCCATGGCCTTGGCCAACAGCACGCACGATATCCTCGCCACTTCGACGGGCATCTGCAACGGAGTTATCGCGAAGGTTCCCCGCGGAACAAATGGATTCGGCTACGATCCAATGTTCATTCCAGCGGGCTTTGGTAAGACGTTTGGGGAGCTTTCCGACGATATAAAACGTGAAATCAGCCATCGCGCACGTGCTTCAGTGAAAATAATGCGATATTTACTTGGTTTTATCGCGGTTTGACTTGACCAACCCATTTTTCGCCTGTAAAATTCGACACTTGGTAACGTTGCATTAGATCAACACGGGGCGTAGCACAGCCTGGTAGTGCGCTCGGTTTGGGACCGAGAGGCCGCAAGTTCGAATCTTGCCGCCCCGACCATTCAAACCGGACAAACCCGAAAGAATTTTGCCCATTTTCTGCTGTATTACCTTGCAGACAAATTAGTTAGTTAAAAGTAGTACTTATATTCACAATCACATTGGAGGTTACGTAAATTATGGCACGTTTGACACAAACGGAAATCGTCAACACATTGTCGGAATCATCGGGATTGAAAAAGACAGAGGTCAAAGCTATGTTCGATGCGATAGCTGCCCTTGCAACTGATGAAGTCAAAAAGAACGGAGAGTTCACGCTTCCGGGTTTTGGCAAATTGGTCAAGGCAACCCGTAAGGCACGCGAAGGACGCAACCCTGCGACCGGCAAGCCGATCAAGATTCCGGCGAAGACTACCGTCAAGTTCCGTCTTGGAAAAGCTATGAAAGACGCCGTTGGCGAAAAGTAGAATACTATTTTTGTTGAAAAACAAAGGCCGTCAAATTACAGTTTGACGGCCTTTGTACTGCCTGCGGCCCTGCGAAAAAATTGTTCGAACGTAAAAAAAACCGTGACAAAGCTGTACGTATTTGTTACTATTTTATTACAGAGTTGATAACAGAGCTGAATTCCCCCTTTTATTTGCATCGGACCGGTTGAAATTTTCAACTAATCCACTAAGAAAGTGCTTGAAATCAGCATTTCAGTTGGGGTTCAGTTATTTTTGATGAACGGTTAATTTTCGAGAAAAGGGTAATATTCAAAAAGGAGAGTAAATAAAGTGGCAGCAGCTAAACCAATGACATTGCAGGATAGAATTTTGCAGATCGATCATATTCAGGCACGTCGTTTTTCGAAATTGGCGGGCGATGCGATTGATATCGCTTCGGAGGGAATCATCAGGCATCTGCGGGCTTGCGTCCGTATGGAAGTTAATCCTGATGCATCGGCCGTTCGTGAAATAATCGACGACGCTTTAAATGGCAGAAGAGTTTTTGCCGAAACATCGAACGATTTATTAGCAGCCTAAGTAGTATTTATATTTTTTAGCAATACATATGGACCGCCTGTAATCAGGCGGTCCTTTTTTGCGGTCGGTTATTGCGATTGACGCAATGCCACGCGGTAGATCGTGTATTTCCCGACCGTTTCAGCCTGTTGCCGTTCGTACCATTTGTCGACTACCGAGAGATCCGAATCAGCCTCGTTATTTACAACAACATAAGACAACCGAGGATTCGATGCATTCTGCCGATCGAAATTCGCCCGGTACGCCGCATAATTCGCGACCTCCTGGCCAACCTCGCCATACGTTAAAGGCTTTGACTCGCTGCTCAGCCTGTCCGTGTGCCGGCCCCAGCCGAAAAGTGCGATCTGCGATATAAAATCGTTTTTAAGCAAGTAATCCAGGCCTTCTTCGTCGATGTTCGAATAATGCAGAAACTTGTAATAACGTTCCTTGCTTTCTTCCCAAGAAAGGCCCGCAAAGACATGTTGATGACGTGCCCACAGCACGTTTTGCGGAGCAATGCTGGGCAGATCGTCCGACTGAATCATATCAAAAGGTAAAATTGTCGTCCGGTGTGGATCGGCGTCGGCCTTAGCCAATTCTTCGAGCCGCTGAGCCACCGGAAATGCGATGTCGCGTTCGACATTGGCATCGTCAAGCACACGGACGGTGTAATGACATTCGACAAAACCCCAAACGGTTGCCACGACTGCGATCGACGCACACGCCGCCTTCGCAAACACGGTTCCTTTTTGCAGGGTCTTTTGCCAAAGGATGCCGATCATGACCATCAATGCCGCCATCGCGACATAATTCCCGATAAACACCTGGTAATGGATCGGCTGTAGCGAACGCCCGGTTATGATTTGCTGGTTGAAGACCACCAACGGCACCAGCGCCAGTGATAACGCGAAAAGCGTCGAACGATCTTTTATAGCAATTCGCTTTGTGGCGACGCCGACGATCAAAAGCAGCAGCACCGCCAAGGCGATGTACTCCGGCACACGAAACAGATCGGGCGCCCGCGTATGTACGAGCAGCTGAACGTTGTCCATCGTATCCGAACGATTCGATAGCATATACGCATACGGCAATAAAACCGGTAGCATCGCCACACCGACTGCCCCAAGGGCCTTCAGATCTTTGCGCCATCCGTCAGGCCGCCAAACAATCCAAATTATCCCCAAACCGCCCAACCACGCCGCCGTCGTCGTCCATATATAAAAGTATGAATAGACGGTGAACGCGAAGCAGAGAGTTGCCAGAACTCCGTATAGAAATTTGCGATTCGGGATTCGCGATTTGCGATCGACCTTCTCATCCGCCTCCTGCCGACCGCCTTCCAACATCTTCCAAACGAGGGCGAACATCGCAAAGATCGCCGGCATCGCCATCGCTGGAATGTATCGTCGGAAGCCCGGAAAATTCGGGTACGAGAAGCCGTCAAAAAGTATCTCGGAAATCGCGCCTTCACCCGCCGCAAGCGCTCCTCCGGCGAATATTACCAACGACGACGCCATCGCGTACCACGAATCCCCGGTTAGTCTTCCTATCAGCCAAAAACCCGCCAGGGCCGCAAGAAACCCGGCAAACGCTCCTGAAAGCGTCATCGCCCAAGGTGTGCCGATGCCGAAGATGCGTGCCGGAATCGCGATCGTATACGGTGCGGCGAATTGTATAGAGAAGAGCGATTCGGGCTGAGGCGTTTGCGGCGTGTCGTCGCGGCCGGTGTACGGGTCATTCTTCCTCGGCCGTCCGTCGATCAGAGCCCGCACATACGCGGCATAAGCCACCTCGTCGATGTCGTTATAAGCGTAATGGCCATTCCAATCGTCGCCCCGCAGATACAGCATTTTGAACTGCGGGTAAAACGTGAAAATTGCAAGGAATATCCCGGCGATAATGCCAAATTGCCAGCGTAGCTTCATATTAAGAACTGACAGATTAGCATACCGGCGATTTAACGACACCTTATCAATGCCCGCTCCCCGTCACAGATTGTCCCATGTCCCAGTGTCCCACTCGCGTTAAAATCCGGGGATAAATGCGTGGCCGAAGTACGTAAATGCCTTATATATTGATATTTTTCGTTCCCCGCGGTGTCCCGCGACATTTTTCAATTCGCCGGCGCCGGGACAAAACGCGTCACACTTTTTCTTTCTGCCCGTTTATTTTCAAAGATCATCCCGCCTGACTGACGAACGGCCGTCAATGCATCACCGATACAATCTACCGTTGATGCAACAGGCTGAGTCTTGAATTCATATAATAAGTGCAACTTTTGAGAATGGCAGTGGAGGGTAAGTTGAAGTAGATTTGACGCATCTTTTAACTGCAATCAAAAGGAGCATC
>JAYSON010000118.1:0-6803 GCA_043722725.1 Chloracidobacterium sp. | reverse complement strand
GTGCCAAATTCGCGCGAGCTTTCGAATTTCGGCCTGACCGATAACCTCGTCGCCGGACGCAACGCCGACGCGATCCGCGTTTTGCAGAAGATTCTCGACGACGGCATCGAGCCGCTCGCACTGCTCGGCCTGATCTCGTCTAACTATCGCCGCCTCCTGATCGCAAAGGAAATGATGGCCCGCGGCTCCGCCCGCAGCGATGTCATTGCGGTAGCCAAGGCATACGGCAGCGGCCGGGACGCATTTCTCTCGCTCGCCTGCCGCATCGAAACAGAGAAACTGGTACAGGGGATCGACCGCATAGCAAAAACCGACCTCGCAATCAAAACTTCCATCGGCGGCAGCGGTCCGACCGGCTCCCGCCTCCAACTCGAAATGCTCGTCTGCGAACTCGCCCTGCTTTGATCCATTAAAAAAGTAGACACCGCTCAAGCCACTCGATCCTAAATTTTCAAATAACCGCCGAACTATCCGGCCCGACAATTATCAAAACACGGATCGCGCCGCATTGCTGCATTGATCCGCGCGAAACGAACGATGCGAATGATAGGAACGATTTGCAAGATACGCACGAAATGGAATAGACGCGCGACTTTGACGGCCGCCCGTGTACCGGCAATATCCCATCCGGGCAAAAAGTAAACCTCTGATTTTCGATGACGCCCCAAATACGCACTCAGCAGCACGCCCTGGCGGCTGTTTTTGTGGTACCCGCGCGGACTGTTTGTGCGCGCCGCCGAGCAAACAGCCCGACTGAAGAATTCGGAGCAGACTGCGGATCGGAATTGGTTGGATTCGGTGGCTGGTATCGGGGAGGCTGAGTTTTTAGTTTGTAGGGGCAGCATACGTGGCTGCCCGTGGATCTGGTGCCTGGGAAAGGCAGATCGGCGGGGACGGCCCTGCCCCTACAAAGTCTGCGGCAAGCAATCTGCTCACCGTCGTTGGAGAAGGTTCGCCGCGTTAGATCGGTTCGACGCCCAAGCCTCTATTTAGATAGTGATATAGGTCGTTGAAATCGAGCATTGCCCGGTTAAGAATCAGCGGAAGCTGCGGTATATCGTTGGTATTTACTATCAGATTCAGATTTCGCAGGAATGCATCGTGGGCGTTCATCGTCGTCCCGCCGTCTTCGAGCGAGACCAGAAATAGACGGCGCCTTTCCGACGAATACATCGCATTTGCCTTTTGCTGCAATATAGCCGCACCTCCAAATTCAGCCGCAAAATCGGGCGAAAAGATGACCAGCTCGGTCTTCCCTTCGCGTAGGCGTTCATTGGCCTGAGCCGGAGTCTGAGCGATATATACCCGATATCCGCTGCCCGTCAAAAGCTTTGCAATGTCGTCCTTCTTGTCGCCCAGACATAAAAGAATACGCCTCGGTTTCTCGCCTTTTTCGTCGCTTGCATCGAGTGCCGTGGTGCCCGATTGCAGTGCCGAAAGCAGCGTCCGAAGAGCGTTGTTGATCTGAAACTCCGACTCTTTTTCCGTGAACGCTCCAGATCCGGGATCGGCCGCGGGAGCGGGTTTATTCTCTTCAAGCTGATGCGCCGTCGCCGAGCCGCGACCCGAATGCTCCTTATTGGCTCGAAGCATATTCTGGCACCGAGGACAACGGACCGTGAAGTTTCCGCCGGGGATCTTCGATTCGTCTAACTGTAGGGAAACAGAACAATTATCACAGCGTATTATCATAAAATTGATCGGTGGAAAGTTGATCTGGACGGTGTTTGTGAATCAAAATCCGGACGATGAAAGCTTCGATTACTCCATCATATCCAGCACCGATGACGTGCTGGCAGGTGCGGGCGGTGGCGGCGTCATAGGTACGGGAATCCTGGGTGTTTTCTGTGGATTTGTGTAATCCTCTGTCGAAGAAAGGCCTTTTAGCTGTAGCAGCAAATTGTTCTGGTTTGTCGCAAACGAAAGTCCGTCTTCCAGCGATATAACCTTGGTCTCGATCATCTGGCGAATCACCGAGTCGAAATCCTGCATACCATCAATCTCGCCGTCACGGATCGCGTCGAGCAAGGTCTTGCCCTCGCTCTCACCTTTTTCGATGTACTCTCGGGTCCGCGGATTCGATTTCAGGATCTCAACCGCCGCAACACGCCCTGACCCGTCCGCCTTAGCGATCAACCGTTGCGAAACTATGTATCGGAAGGTTTGTGCAAGCCGCGTGCGAATGATTCGCTCTTCATTCTTCGGATATAGCCCGATGATGCGGTCAATTGTTTTAGAGGCATCGATCGTATGCAGCGTCGAAAGCACAAGATGACCTGTTTCCGCCGCTTCCAAGGCGATCTCGGCAGTCTCAAGATCGCGCATTTCGCCAACCAGGATAACTTTAGGGGCCTGCCGCAATGCGGCTCTGAGCGCAGAAGCGAAATCTTTAGTGTCGGCGCCGACTTCACGCTGATTTATAGTGCTTTTTTTGTGATTGTGGAGGAATTCGATCGGGTCTTCTATCGTCACGATGTGATAGCTCTTCGTCTCGTTAATACGGTCGATGATCGCCGCGAGAGTCGAACTTTTGCCCGAGCCGGTCGGTCCGGTAAGCAGAACCACGCCGTTTCTGATATCGCAGATGTCGGCAAGCTGCGGCGGAACGCCCAATGATTCAAAGCTCGGAACTTCATGCGGTATAACGCGCATCACGATTGAATATGAGTTTCGCTGCTGAAAGATATTGACGCGAAATCTGCATTTGCCGGGCAAAGCATAACTTAAATCGGCCGTGCGATACTTCGCCAGTTGAGCCGCCGCTTCGGCATTGTCCCGAAGGATCGACATCGCGATCATCTCGGTTTGAAAAGCGGTTAGCCGGCCCAGTCCGAGCGGTGTCGCCGAATGAAGCGTACCGTTGATCTCGACCTGCGGTTTCTGACCGCACGAAAAATTGAGATCGCTCACATTGTCGGAAGTGAGCAGCATCTGCTCAATAATGGGTGCTACGTCAAGCAAACTCATCGGGTGGATAACTCCTGGAAAGTTTAGAAAGAAGGCGGGAAAGGTTTTGAGCTGTAGAAAGCAGCTGAAGCCCAGCCGTTTCGCTATCCGTATTATTACTCATTAAGTTAAAAAAATGCAAGCATTTTTTAACATAAGTAAACAAAATTTAGATTTTTCCTCATTATCGTATGAGTGCCTGCATTCTTTGGGTAATCTGGTCGGAGTCAGAAACGAGGCCGCTGATGATCGCCGCCGAGTCTGCACCGGCGTCCAATACGCTTTTAAGATTCGAGCTGGTGATGCCCCCGATCGCCACAAGCGGAAAATCGGCGATCAGACTTCTCGTTTTGGACAATCCTTCCAGGCCAACTGCTGCATTCGGCTTTTCTTTGGTAGATGTAGGGAATATCGGTCCGATTGCGATGTAGTCTATCGGCAATTGAATGGCGGCAAGTGCCTGTCGAGGCGAGTGCGTCGAAATCCCGATTATGGCGTTACCGCCCAAAATGCGCCTGGCATGAGTGCAGGGAAGATCGTCCTGCCCAAGATGAACGCCATCTGCTTTCGAGGCGAGTGCGATGTCAAGACGGTCGTTGATAATTATTCGCGCTCCATAAGCGCGAGCGATGCCAATAGACCTCGCCACCGACTCGTAAAAATCGCGTAAAGATGCCTGTTTTTCCCGTAGTTGGATGAACATTGCTCCGCCGGCAATAAGGCGCTCAACCTGATCCGGTATAGAGATTCCCGAGATGCGTACGTCGGTGATGGGATAAATTTTGGGAAGTTCAAATCTCACGGCTCAAAGTTTTTTACGCTTGCACCTCGAACCTTTTCCGATCCGATGCGAAGTCCGTCTCAGATGAGCGATTTCATCATCAGAAAGCCATCCTCACCATTGTTGTAGTAATTTGAGATTCGCTGAACGACCGAAAAGCCGCTCAGTCTATAAAGGTTCTGAGCCGCTGTGTTGCTGATGCGGACTTCGAGCACAATAGCACCGACTTTTTTTGCCTTCAGCGAATGTTCGAGGTGAGATAATAGCTGCTCGGCAAGGCCTCGACGCCGATGTTCAGGAGCGACTCCAATCGTTGTGATGTGAGCTGCGCCGTCCTCGCCAACGAGAACGCAAACGAATCCGGCCATCTGGTTCGCGGCGGTAACTATCTGATAACTCAACGCATTCGGCTCATTCAACAGATATGCGAAGGTATGCTTTGTGTAGTTTTCGCCATTCTTGAAGCACCTCATATTCAGTCGCAGAACTTCTTCTAAATTCTTATCTATGAGAGGCCGAACGAAGTACGATGTAAGCGGAGCCGGTACTACGATGGCCCCGTCCGGTTCCGCAAACGGTATCAGCAAGTTTCGAATCGTCTGCAATACGGCCATAAGAGATAAAGCAAGGTTAAACAATAAGCATGCAATCGCCGTAGCTGTAAAACCGGTAACGCGACGATACCCCATGCTGGTATGCATTCATTATAAGTTCGTGTCCGCCAAAAGTTGAAACCAGAACGAGCAAAGAGCTTTGCGGCAAATGAAAATTTGTTAAAAGGGCGTCAACTGCCCGGAATTTGTATCCGGGCTTGACCGTCAGATCGGCAGAGTGCTGCCCGGCGGCGAATTGTCCGTGGTTTGCCATCGAACTCTCCAGTGCCCGCGTTGTTGTCGTTCCGATCGCGATGATCCGACGCCCCTCGCTTTTCGCTCTATTAAGCACGTTTGCCGTATCTTCTGTTATCTCATAGCGTTCGGATGCGACCTTGTGTTCCGAAAGTTCTGTCACTCGAACAGGTTCAAACGTTCCGTAACCGACGTGGAGGGTGATCTCGGCGATGTCCGCACCTAAACTCTTGATCCGATCTAATATCTGAGGCGTAAAGTGAAGTCCGGCGGTCGGTGCCGCGATCGCACCGCGTTTACTCGCGTACACTGTCTGGTAACGTTCGCGATCGGAATCGATGCTCAAATCATTTCGGCTTATATACGGCGGCAGCGGAGTTCTGCCGATCTCCTGCACAATACTCTCGAACGTACCGGTTGTCGTAAACTGAATGATTACTTTTCCATCGGGTGTTTTCTCTAAAAGCTCACCCGTTAGCTTTCCGTCGAAGAAGATTTTTTTGCCGCCTTTCAGTCGCCGTCCAGGGCGAGCTAACGCAAGCCACGTCATGTGTTTAAGCTCTTCGGTCAGAAAAATCTCCATGTTTGCCCCGGTCTCCGACTTGCCTATCAGTCTTGCCGGGAAGACCTTTGTGTTATTCAGTACTACGACGTCGTTTTTTGATAGAAACCCAGGGAACTGACAAAACTGCTCGTCCCTGAAAGTTTCGTACGCGCGATCTACAACCAGCATCCTCGATTTTTCGCGAGCTTCAAGCGGTTCCTGCGCAATCAAATTCCTAGGCAAATCAAAATTGAATTCCGAAAGCAACATAGAAACATGTATTGTGTCTGTAATAAATTTCGAATATAATTCGATTATCGCAGACTCATAACTCTTTTTGTATTCGCTTTTAAGTTATGGACGTTTTTGTTAGAGGACGTTAACCACTGCCTGGAATACACTTATTACTGGGCTCCCATCACAGTAACTAACTGAACATTTTCAAGGAGGGAGAATTTTATGAACACCAAAAAAATACTTTCAACGGTTTTTTCAACAATTTGCCTTGTAATGCTTGTTATCGTTGCGGTCAATTCGGCCGACGCCCAAGGCCGCTATGCGGCAAGATATTCAAAACGCGATGTCAGCAACATCGTCTCGAAACTGGAACAAAGCAGCAATACTTTTCGCCGCGACTTCGACCGGGCAATGGACAAGAGTAACTTGAATGGAACTCAGACCGAAGATCAATTCAATAACCTTGTCAGGAATTTTGAAAATTCGGTCGATCGTCTCCGTCGTGAATTTGACCGAGGAGATTCATGGTGGCAAAGCCGTGGCCAGGTCGAAAACATGGTGGGAGATTCGAGGCCTGTAAACATTATGATGACAACGCTTCCGTTCCGCCGGAATATTGAACGCCAGTGGAACCAATTGCGTAATAACATTAACACTTTAGCTGATACCTATGACCTTCCTGGTTTGAATGGTGGCGGCTGGAACGGTGGTGGGGGCAGCAACGGCGGTGGCGGACATACCAGCACACCTCCGAACTGGTCACGCGGTACGTTTTACTCGACTAATGGTACAGGTACGACGCTTACGATAAATCAAAACGGAACTGTGTCAGTTTACGTAAACGGCCAGACCTATTATGGATCTTACTACGGAAATGAGATCACGCTAAACAATGACGTTTCGACCGTTAATCGGGACGGGGATGGAATACGAACTTACAATCGGAATACCGGACAGACGACTAATTATTCTCGTAATAGCAGCGGTGGTGATTCGGGCGGGGGCAATTCCAGCACGCCTCCAAACTGGGCACTGGGCACTTTTTACGCAACGAATGGAACTAGCATTCAATTGACGATCAACTCAAATGGCTCGGTAACAGCTAATGTTGGTGGGCAAACTTACTATGGAAACTATTACCAGGGATCAATCACGCTGAACAACGATACGTCGACGGTCAGCCGAAATGGCAAAGGTATTAGGACTTATAACCGCAACACAGGACAGACGACAAACTATCGCCGGAATTAGCTTTTGGATTTTTGTTCGTTCACCATGAATAGAGAATCAGCGTACCCTCAGCGGATACGCTGGTTCATTGTTATTTGGATCTTGCGATCCAATTAGATTTGGGTCATGACTAGTTAAACATCTTATTGTATAAGATAAAGCTAGTAATGACAGATAGTTACAACATATTTAAGCGTTCCCGAATTTCTAGTAAGAA
>JAYSON010000117.1:0-2681 GCA_043722725.1 Chloracidobacterium sp. | reverse complement strand
CCACGCCAACCGTGCGGGCCAGGATAGCATTCGTAAACGGGCTGCCGTTCGATTTTCAACAGCGTGAGGTCCGCCAGCAGCAGGGACAGATCGGTCGTGAATTTGCGGTCACTTACCGGGCAAATCTCGATGCGAATGAAAGCCTGCTCGATGGCGAATGGTGGCGTGAAGATGGCAGTGTTATGGTTCCGCAGGTTTCTGTAGAGGAAGAGATGGCCGGGCGACTAAAGATCGGCGTGGGCGATTCGATCACGTTCGATATTTCAGGCCGGAAGATCACGGTGCAGGTCGCCAATATCCGGAAACTCAACCTGCGCAACACAAGAACCGCTTTCGTTTTTGTTTTTCGTCCGGGTGTATTGGAAACAGCGCCGCAAACGTTTGCGGCAACGGTCCTTACCCGCGTTCCGGCGACCGAACGCCAGCGGCTCCAGCGTGAGGTGCTTGGTAAATTTCCGAATGTTCAGATCTTTGACGTTGCCGATATCGTTACGGCGATCCAGAAACTCGTCAGCAATTTTGTTCTCGCGATCTCTTTTGTCGGAAGTTTCGTGATCCTCAGCGGAATTCTCATCTTGATCGGCTCGATCGCCCTGACCAAATCGCAGCGAATCTATGAAAACGCGATCCTCAAAACTTTGGGTGCAAGGCGATGGACGCTGGCCTCCATATTGCTAACAGAATATGGACTGCTGGGCATTTTGGCCGGAGTCATCGGATCCAGCTTTGCCGTAATTCTCTCGTGGGCGGTCAGCCGGTTTGTACTTGAGATCGATTGGATATTCGATCCGACTTTGGCGGGATTGGGTATCTTCATAACAGCGTTGCTGGTGATGCTTGTCGGCGGGATCGCGAGTTTCGGTGTGCTATTCAGAAAACCGCTTGCGACGCTTCGTTCGCAATGAAGTCCTAACGGTTTATTTGCCTTCGGCAAACGGATGATCTCCAAGCACGGTGCGCATGTTCACGAGGCTAGAGAGCGTTTCGAGGTAGGCGCCGAAGCGGTGGAGAATTGGAACCAGATCTTTACTGTCGTTCGTGGCGATGATCTCTTCGCTAAATCTTTCCAGCGTTTCCCTATCCTTAAAGAACAAGAATCGTATGGGTTCGTCCAGAAAGCTCGTCAGTTTCTTTTTCAGATCGTCGAGCAATTGTTTTTCCGGCTTTAGCTCCGCGGCTTTTACTGCATTAAGAACGCTCCAAAGATGGCTCCGCAAACTCAAGGACTGCTCAAGCTTTAATTGAACACTGGGGAAGAGTTGGGTAACGACGATCCCCGGTTCGATCAAGCGGGCAAAACCGGCGAGTATCTGTTCGAAGCTATCATTGAGCAGCGAATAAGCCGTTTCGACCCTTGCGTGGATCGAGGGCGCCGGACGAATCTTAACAAGCCCCGTCAACTCCTGTTGGTAAACCTTTTTCAGCTCAAGCGAGGCCGTGTAAGAAGCACTATCGAGCGATGCAAAAAGTTCCGCCCCTTCGTCCTTAAAGCGTGTCAGTCGGTTGTCTATGAAACTAATCAGTTCCTGCGACCGTTCGTGAACCTTCGCAAATATCAAAACGGTAGTTTTGAGCGGCTGGTCATTTCGCAGCATCGTCCCGACAACGCTAAGGGACTGCATTATTATCGCAAAACGGGATAAAACTTCATGCAGATCGGCTTGATCTGAGAACGACAGACGTTTGCCTTTGAGAACCTGTTGTAAATCGGCAGGCAAGTATTCAAGCCCGTCGCGATTCGAATAAGAAACGAATTTCTGCACAGTTTCGGAATTGCGCAGCTTCTCGATGAGCAGTGCGTTCCAGGCCTTCCACGCATCGAACCGAAGCGATTCGGCCTTTATAATCCTGCTGTTTAGCGTGATGATATCCCGAAGGACAAGAATAAATTCGTCGCAATCTTCTACCGAGATCGTGTCGAGCATTTCGATCCGATTCCCATCCTTACTACCGCTCAAACTTTTTCTAAGCTGATAATTCAGGCTCGAACAGATCAATAACGCCGAATGCGTGAGGCGAAACTCCTTGGTCCAGTCCTCGGTGCATTCGATCGTTTGCTGATTGTCCCGCGAAATATGGTCCCAATTGCGTAAAAAACTTTCGAGCCCGGAAAGCCACAACCCGATCTCAAACGTGAGGTGTCCCGCATCACGCAATGGCCGGTCCGGCAAGCTAAAATTCGCCGGCAGTTCGGACGTGTACGGGATTCCGGGGTTACAAACAGGCGATTGAGTCTCAACGAGTTCCAATTGGGATTTTCCTCACAAAAATCGATAATACAAGGCAGGTAACGGAGATTCCGCTATCTCTTTTATACAATTAAGTGGGCATGCTTGGCAACAAAAAAGGTTAACGCTCGCTTTTCCCTGTTCCCCTGATCGCGGTAATCTGAGATGGTCTAGTCCGAAGCGACGCATTTACGAAAATGGAAATAGAGTTACTGATCGCGACAAGTAACCAAGGAAAAGTCCGTGAGATCGAAGAGCTTTTTAGCGGCACTGCCGTCAGGTTCCGAAGTTTGCTCGATTTCCCTTCCGTCATCGAAGTTCCGGAAACCGGCTCGACATTCGAAGAAAACGCCGTCCTAAAGGCTCGTGGTTACGCATCGCAGACGGGTTTGTGGGCATTGGCTGACGATTCAGGACTGGAGATCGCGGCCCTGAATGATGCTCCCGGTGTTT
>JAYSON010000116.1:0-16145 GCA_043722725.1 Chloracidobacterium sp. | reverse complement strand
CGCTTGCCGGCACACACGGCGGCGAAGTGGTCGCGACCGGCACGCCCGCAGCGATTGAACAAAACCCGAATTCGCTTACCGGCCAGTATATGTCGGGCAAACTAAAGATCGATATTCCGGACGTCCGCCGCCTTCCAAACGGCAGCAGACTTAAAGTTAAGGGCGCACGCGCTCACAACCTGAGAGACATCGACGCTGACTTTCCGATAGGGGTTTTTACTGTCGTAACCGGCGTTTCGGGTTCGGGCAAATCTACGCTCGTCGAAGAGATTTTATATCCTGCGTTGTATCGGCACGTTTATAAATCGCCACTGGAGCCGCTCGAACACGACAAGATCGATGGGCTTGACCTCGTCGATAAAGTGATCGAGATCGATCAAACCCCGATTGGGCGTACGCCGCGTTCGAATCCGGCAACCTACACCGGTTTGTTCACGCCACTCCGCGAGCTGTACGCAATGCTTCCCGAATCGCGCGTTCGCGGCTACAAAGCGGGACGTTTTTCGTTCAATGTTAAGGGCGGAAGATGTGAGGCCTGTGAAGGCGGCGGCCTGAAACGGTTTGAAATGAATTTTCTGCCGGATGTGTACGTTACTTGCGATGTTTGCCGGGGCAAGCGTTACAACCGCGAGACGCTGGCGGTCAAATACAAAGGCCTTTCGATCGCCGATCTGCTAGATACGACGATCGAAGACGCATTCCCGATCCTCGAAAATATCCCGCAGATCAAACAAAAACTTCAAACACTGTTGGATGTCGGTCTCGGCTATGTGAAGGTCGGCCAATCGTCAACAACCCTCAGCGGCGGCGAGGCCCAGCGAATCAAACTCGCGAAAGAGCTGTCAAAACGTGCTACCGGAAAAACGATCTACATCCTCGACAAACCGACGACCGGCCTGCATTTTGCGGATGTCCACAAGCTTCTCGAAGTTCTCCAGCGGCTCGTCGATGTTGGGAATACGGTAATCGTCATCGAACACAATCTCGACGTGATCAAATCGGCGGATTACGTCATTGATCTCGGTCCGGAAGGAGGATCAGGCGGCGGCCGCATCGTCGCGACAGGCACGCCGGAAGAGATTGCCCGCGTTAGAAAATCTTATACAGGCCAGGCATTAAAAGCAGTTTTGAACTAGGTTCTGTTGTCGCGGTGATTTTGACCTAGAATGAGCGGTCAGCTTTTGCGTTCTCTTTCCTGTTCCTGTTGTTTGGTTTTCGTTCCTCTTCATCGGTAATTATCGGATGCTCGGCTTCATCTACAAATGAAGATTCGTGAGCTGCTCGCGATTTGGTTTACGAGAACATCCTAGCCCGAAATAGCTTTGATCATTTCTCTTACCGCCTGATTCAGACCGACAAATACGGAACGCGAAATTATATTGTGGCCGATGTTGAATTCGGTTATCTCAGGGATGGCGGCTAGCGCGGCGACGTTGCGGTAGGTGAGGCCGTGACCGGCGGCAACGATCAGACCGATGCTTTTTGCGTGGATCGCGGCGTTGCGGACGCGTTCTATTTCGGCGGCGGCACGTTGTTCGCCTTCGCCGTGGGCGGCACGCGAGCTGAGCGTCAGTTCGGCGTATTCGGCGGTGCAAAGTTCTACCTGCTGTGCCCCGACGCCTTTTGCCGCGTTTATCTGCTCCGTGTACGGATCGAGAAAAATGCTGACGAAAATACCCGCTTCCCTCAATTTAGAAACCGCATTCTTAACGTTTTCAAAGTTTCGGATTACATCCAGGCCGCCTTCGGTCGTGATCTCATTTGGGCTCTCCGGCACGAGCGAAACCGCATCGGGCTTTGTTTTCAATGCGATGCCGACCATTTCGTCCGTCGCGGCCATTTCGACATTAAGATATGTCGTGACGACATCCCGCAGCAACTCGATGTCGCGGTCCTGAATATGCCGCCGGTCCTGCCGAAGATGTACCGTAATGCCGTTTGCCCCGGCCTGCTCGCAGATCACCGCCGCAGTGATTATGCTCGGCTCGATCGTCTTACGGGCTTCGCGGATCGTTGCGACGTGATCTATATTGACATTAAGTTTTGCAGTCATATCCTTTCCTATCCTACTCATTCCTCTTCGTTCATCCTATGCCGCGGTTCCGATTTTGACCACGGAATAATATGAACAAAGAAGGAAACGGAATGAACAAAGTCGGTTGAACCGGATCGTATAGGGCTACGTTTATTTTGTGGGCACGTCATAAACACCGCGCTTTGCGTTCCGCCGTATCTGGTTCAGTTCGGAGAACATTCGCCTCGTATCGCGGACGACGCTAACCTTCGAGCCTTCAACGTTGTTCCAACGCACCGGTATCTCCACGAGCCGCAAGCCATGCCGCTTGGCGACAAACAAAAACTCGACGTCAAAGCCGAAGCGGTCGACAGTCATCCGATCGAGAAGAGGGCGGAACCTATGCATATTAAATGCCTTAAAACCGCATTGCGTATCGAAAAAGGGCAGGCCCGACATTGTCTTGATAGTCAGGTTAATTACACGGCCGCCCTGTTCGCGACGCCATGACTGATGGGTGCCGATGAGGCTTCTGTCCAGTGCCCGCGAGCCGAATGTCAGATCGTAGCCGCTATTTCTGATGGGCTCAATGAGCTTGTTCATCTCCTCGATCGGTGTTGAAAGGTCGGCATCGCTGAAAAGCGCGGTGTCGGCCATCGCCGCCAACAGACCTGTTTTTACTGCAAAACCCTTGCCCCGATTCTCTTCGTAATGGATAACCTTTGTGTCCGCGCCGGGAAATTTTGCAAACGCCGACTCCGCTACCTCAGCCGTAGCGTCGGCCGAACCGTCATCGACAACGATTAACTCGCCCCTGATACCAGCCTCTGCGATATAAGACAGGATCTTATGGATCGAATCGCCAAGCCTTACCTGTTCATCAAATGCAGGCACTATAATGGAAACATCTGGTTTCATTGGACAAAGTGTAAATGTTAGATTTTTGCGAACAAAAAGTAAATCCGTTTCGGCATCCGGCAGGTCATTGGCTAAAAAAATAGCTTTTCCCCAGCCTATATTATTCCGCGTCTTGTTCCGTTCCATTGTTCCTTCTTCCGTTTGGCGGTCTTTCCTGTTCCTGATACTCCGAGGTGGTTTCGAGAAACCATTACCACCGAGCACACGGAACGGCACAGAACAAGATGAAAAAGATCGCAGCCGCAAGTTTCCCGCCACACGATCTGAAAAGTCCGGCAACCAGGCTGTAACCCGCGACAACTAATTTATGATATATTCGTAGTGTTTTGGGAGAATCTGTTAATGAATAAGAAGTTCGCGATCGGTGCCGGAGTTTTGATCATATCTGGAGCAGTTGCCGGTGGTTTTTTCGGCAGGCTGACGAATTCGACTTTGGCAAGTTCCGAGCTGACAAGCGGCAGGATCGTATCTGATTACCACGAAGCTCTTGACGTCATAGACAAGAACTATGTCGGCAACGTCGATCACGAAAAAATCTCCGACACCTCGATCCAGAGTACGCTTTGGACGTTGGACCCGCATTCCTCGTTTTTTACCCGTGAAGAATTTCGCAAGCTTAACGAAGAACAGGCGTCGCAGTTTTACGGAATCGGCGTTTCGATCCTTCAGCACCGCGACGGCGTATATGTGCAGTCCGTAATTCCTAATACGCCCGCCGACAAGGCCGGACTTCGCTACGGCGACCGTTTTGTTAAGGTTGACGGCAAAGATGCGAAGGAATGGACAAGTGCCGAAGTTTCGAAAAACGTACGCGGAGAACGCGGAACGTCTGTACAAATAAAGATCGAACGCGTCACGTCGAATAATCCGCTTGATTTTGAGATCGTCCGGGGCGGCGTGCCGCTTCCTTCGATCAGAAACTACTTCATGCTTCCGAACGGCGTCGGCTATATCGGCCTTGTTGGCGGATTTCAGGAGACGACATCAGCCGAGCTTGACGACGCGGTAGCCGCATTAGAAAAAGTCGGGATGAAAAGCTTGATTCTTGATATCAGAAACAATCCGGGCGGGCTGCTCCCGCAAGCGATTGATGTTGTTAGCCGATTCATCCCGGACGGGCAAACGGTCGTGTCGGTAAAAGGCCGTTCCCGTTATGCCAATACCCAGGAACTGCGTTCGTCCGGCGGCCACACGCATAAATTTCCATTGGTCGTGGTGATTAATGGCGGCTCTGCGTCCGCGTCTGAGATCGTTGCAGGCGCAATTCAGGATTACGGACGGGGCGTGATCGTCGGAACCGATAGTTTTGGTAAAGGTTTGGTGCAAAGAGTATTTCCGCTACCGTACGGAACAGGGCTGACGCTGACGATGGCTAGGTATTACACTCCATACGGACGTTCGCTCCAGCGCGATTATTCGAGCGGCTCGATCTACGATTATTATTCTCACCAAGATGAGGCGAATGGCAGTTCGAGCGATGCGAAACCAAAACCCGCAGGTGAACCGGTAACGACCCCGAACGGACGTGTGCTATATGGCGGCCGTGGGATTGAGCCTGACATTACGGTGAAGCCGCTCGAAACTACGGCGTTGCGATTCAGAATAAACGATGCCGCATTCTACTTTGCCCGTCAGCTTGCCGCCGGAAAGGTGCAGGGCTTTGAAAATTTCAAGATAGACAGGCAGGATCATGACCTTACAATCCAGCCGGACGCGTTGCAGATCGGCGACAAATTATTCGAGGCCTTCCGGCAATTTACGATTAGTGTAAAAGAAGCCGGTTTGTCGGCGGAGAATATCAACAGCCAGGTAGAATTTGCCAAAACGCGGCTTCGTGAGGAATTGGCAACTGCAAATCACTCGAATGAGGCCGGAATTCAAGTCCTGTTGGAAACCGATCCGCAGATCCTGAAAGCGATCGAAGCAGTGGCTGAGGCTAGAAACATGGTTGAAAAAAATGTCGCGTTGAAATAGTTTTCAACGCAGGGTTTGCATTTATTTGGACGAACTCGGCGTGAGTTCGTTTTTTCTTTAATTATTGCTTTTCGGTTTCGTTTTTTTTTCCGATTTGTTCCTCTAATTCCGTGACCTCTTTTTTCGCCGCTCAAAGCCGATCACGGAATAAAAGTAATAAGAAGAAAAGGAGGAATGAGAGGGAAAACCGGATGCTGTTGGTACCAAAGAACGTCCGACCGTTCTTTTTCACTTTTACGGCCCTTTTGCTTTTCCACCTTTCCACTTTTTCACTTAGAATAGATTTTTAGTTTATGTATAAGCAGATTGGCATTTTGACGGGCGGTGGTGATGCACCGGGACTAAACGCCGTTATCCGAGCCGTTGTCAGAACGGCGGTCGTTGAATACGGTATGAAATGCATCGGGATCGAGGACAGCTTTGAAGGGATTCTCGGCGAAACTCATACGATAAAATTGACGCCAAAGACGGTGAGCGGGATCTTGCCGCGCGGCGGAACGATCCTCGGCACTCGCAATCGCGGCAGTTTTGTCAAAATGGTTGACGGAAAACCGGTGTTTCCCGAAATGCCGATTGGAGAAGCTCTTGCAAATCTCGATATTCTTGGGATCGAAGCTCTTATCGTGCTCGGCGGCGAAGGCACACTGGCAATCGCCGAACAATTTCACAAACGCGGATTTCCGATCATCGGCGTCCCTAAGACGATCGATAACGACCTTGCCGCAACCGAGTTAACGTTCGGCTTTATGACGGCTATCGATATCGCGACCGAGGCCCTCGACCGGCTTCATACGACAGCAGCATCCCATGACCGGGTTATGATTCTGGAGGTGATGGGGCGAAACACCGGATGGATCGCATTGCACTGCGGCCTTGCCGGAAGCGCCGATGTCATTCTGATCCCTGAAATACCGTTTTCTTTTGAGTCGGTTGCTCAAAAAGTTTTGGCACGGGAAAAGAGCGGATCGCGGTTCACGAATATCGTCGTCGCGGAGGGAGCGAAAGAAGTAGGTAAATTGGCAATTTACTCCGACACACAGGTGCTGAGGCTTGGCGGAGTAGGCGATTTTGTTCGGAAACGCATTGAACAGATGACCGGCAAAGAGTCGCGATGTGTTGTACTCGGCCATCTACAGCGGGGCGGAAGCCCGAATGCGTTCGATCGAATGCTTGGGACCAACTTCGGTGCATGTGCCGTCCGTGCACTTGTAAGCGGGGAAACGGGAAAAATGGTAGCTTTACAGGCCGGCACGATAGTTACGGTACCGCTTTCGGAGGCCTGTGCAAACATCAAGACAGTACCAATCGACGGCCAACTTGTACGAACGGCAAGAGATATCGGAATATCGTTTGCCGCGCCCAAGGAAGCCGTCGCGAACGCGTAGGCAGGGATTTTGAGATACGGAGCAGCGGCGACATGGAGCGAGTTATTCGATGCGTCCCCGCGTTAGATATTCCCCGCGTCACACGAAAATTATGGAAGCAGTACGGAAAAAATTACAATTAGAGTTAGAGAGTCTTGAAGAAGAGCTGCACTTCAAGCTGCCGAAGGATATCCAGCATGCCAGGGAATTTGGCGATCTTAAAGAAAACGCCGAATATAAGGCCGCAATGGAGCGCCAATCTATGGTGCATGCCCGCATTGCACAACTCCACCAGCGGCTTAGCGAAGTAGAATCGATCGACATCTCGAAGCTCCCGATAGATCGTGTCGCTTATGGATCGAGTATTGTGCTTTTCGATATCGAAAAAGAAGAGAAGATAACGTACAAGCTTGTTACATCCGAAGAAAGCGATCCGGAAAACGGTTTGATATCGACCGTTTCACCGATCGGTCAGGCTTTGATGGGAAAGGAAGAAGGCGACGATGTAAAGGTCAAAACCCCGATGGGCTGGCGAAATTTTGAGATCCATCGGCTGAAAACGATCCACGACAAGGAATAAGTCCATAGTCTCAAGTTCCAAGTCCCAAGTCCTAAGTCGGCGAGACTTAATTTCCAGCGTTGAATACGGAATTCTTCGACTTAGGACTGCTGGGAATTGAGACCCGAGACTAAACAGAATGGTAGGAGCAAGCATCGGACGCGGAGCTATGCGGATCATCAATTCGATGGTGCGGGGTTTGGCGTCTGCCGGTGTTCATCCGAATATTCTTACAGCCATCGGTGTGTGCATCAATGTCGGCTGTTGCGTGCTTTTCGGACTGGGCGAATTCTTTTGGGCGGGGATCGTGCTCATCGTTGCCAACCTTTTCGATATGCTTGACGGCAATGTCGCGCGGCAAACCGGCAACGTGACGAAATTCGGCGGGTTCCTCGATTCTACGCTGGACCGGCTATCGGATATGGTTGCGTTTTTCGGCATAATGATCTTTTACGCCGGCAACTCGCCGCAGCATTCGCTACTGAACGTTATACTTGCAGGTGTGGGGATGATCGGCTCGGTTATGGTCAGCTACACAACCGCCCGTTCCGAAGGTCTTGGGGTAAAGGCAAATGTTGGGTTTCTTCAGCGGCCCGAACGAATAGTACTTTTGGTTATCGGAGCGCTTTCTACGTGGAATTGGAATTCGAATTTCTTTCTCTTTAATCGCATGCCGCAGGTATTGTGGGTTTTGGCGATAGGCTCGATGTGGACGCTTGTACATCGGATGTACTTTATTTGGACAGAATTTCGCAGACTCGAAGATGTGGCGGTCGATCAATAATGGAGTGGCTATCCGGATTTTGGGAATCTCTGACGTTTTGGCGTGTCATGATGGGCGTCGGCCTTTTTCTGGCCTCGCTTGCGATCAGTTTTGGCTCGATTGTCGTAGTATTAGTTAAAATACCGGCGAATTATTTCAGCTCGCATTATCAGCACGATTTTTTGCCCAACAGTTCGTGGCTGGTGCGTTGGGGAGCGGTAATACTAAAGAACATTTTAGGTGTAATACTGGTCATTTTGGGATTGCTCCTGTCGCTGCCGGGCGTTCCCGGACAAGGGCTTTTGACGATCCTTCTGGGCCTGATAATGATCGATATTCCAGGCAAACGGCCTATCGAAGCCAAGATCATAAAAAGACCTACCATCCGGGCAGCGGCAAATAAGCTGAGGGCAAGATATAATAAAAAACCGTTGTTGCTCGATTAAATATGGGATTTTTCAGCTTTCTAAGACGAAAAAAGGCCGATCCGTTCGAAGGAAGGCGAGAATATCTCCTCGAGCACGGACGCATCACGGACGGCATAATTATTGACACCGAAACAAAGCCAAACGGCGACGAAATCGTCTTTTATATGTATTCGCTGAACGGGGTCGATTTCGAATCTTCGGAGTTGTTGGGTGCCGAACAGCTCCGCGACCCGCTCAAGTTTGCACCCGGAGCAAAAGTTGCCATTCGTTACGATTCAAAAAACCAAGGCAATTCCACGCTCGCTTGAACGTTTTTTTGATTTGTTCCTCCTGGTCCTCTTATTCTCCGCTCCTCGGTTCGATTTTTTCTGCCTGAGAGCCTTGAAAGCGGAGTAAGGAGAAAGAATAACCACGGAATGAGCGGAACAAGATGAACAAGAAAGAATAGAAAAAATTAAGAAGCGACGAAGAAATGTTTAAAAAGATCCTGATAGCAAATCGCGGAGAGATCGCATGCCGCGTAATTCGCGCTTGCCGTGAAATGCGTATCGGCACGGTTGCGGTCTACTCCGATGCCGACAAAGACGCGTTGCACGTTCGAATGGCTGACGAGGCCTATCACGTCGGAGCCGCACCGTCGAGCATGAGTTATCTCCGGTGGGAAAAGATTCTCGAAGTCGCCAAAGTGTCAGGTGCCGAAGCGATCCATCCCGGCTACGGTTTTTTATCTGAGAACGCCGCATTTGTCAGGGAAGTAATGAGTAGCGGCCTGGTGTTCATCGGCCCGTCGCCAGAAGCAATGGAGGCCATGGGCGGCAAGATGTCCGCACGCAAGATCGCTATCGCCACCGGTGTTCCGGTCGTTCCGGGAACGACAGAACCGCTACAGGGGTATGATGATGCGAAAGAGACGGCGGCGACCTTCGGTTATCCAATCATGCTCAAGGCGTCTGCCGGCGGCGGTGGAAAAGGAATGCGGCTGGTCAACGGTGAAAGCGAGCTGAAATCGGCGCTCGAATCGTCGCAGTCGGAGGCCCGATCCAGTTTTGGAGATGACGCTGTTTACATAGAAAAAGCCATTGTGCGGCCGCGTCATATCGAGATCCAAGTGTTTTCCGACACGCACGGCAACCACGTTCATCTTGGTGAACGGGAATGTTCCATTCAACGCCGCCATCAAAAAGTGATCGAGGAATGCCCGTCGCCGATCAACTCCGATGAGCTTCGTGAAAAAATGGGCGAGTGTGCGGTGATGGTTGCAAAAGCCGTCGATTACGTGGGTGCGGGCACAGTTGAATTCCTGGTGTCGGATCTAGATAAATCCTTTTATTTTCTGGAAATGAACACGCGTCTGCAGGTAGAGCATCCGGTAACGGAACTGGTAACGGGGATTGATCTTGTTCGCGAGCAAATCCGCGTTGCGTGGGGCGAAAAGCTTTCTTTCGCGCAATCGGACGTTCGAATGAACGGCCACGCGATCGAATGCCGCGTGTATGCCGAAGACCCAGATAACAATTTTTTACCGTCACCGGGCAGAATCACTCGGTTGAGAGTTCCCCAAGGGCCCGGAGTTCGGGATGACGGTGGAGTTTACGAAGGAGCTGAAGTTTCGATCTATTACGATCCGATGATCTCAAAATTCGCGGTTCATGGAAAGGACCGCGAGGAAGCTCTCGACCGTATGCGTCGGGCTCTTGCCGAATACGAGATCGGCGGCATTAAAACCACGCTTACGTTTTTTCGGGAGGTTTTGGAAGACGAGGAATTTGTCGCCGGCCGCATAGACACGGGTTTTATCGCAAACTGGCAGGAACGGCGAATCAAACCCGAGCTGGAGAGTACTGAGGAGGATATGGCCTTGATAGCCGCTGCTTTATCTTTTGCAAAATCACAAACATTTACACAACCCGCTTCCATTGACCGGTCGGGAAAGCCTAGCAGATGGGCGGTTGCCGGCAGAACAGCTCTCCGCAATAAGCGACTTTAGCGACTCTGGCTTGAACCGGCTTATTTCCTCGCCAATAACCTTTCGTGCTATTTAAAACAAAAAATGGCGAGCGGAACAGTCCGCTCGCCTGATTGATAAACGATCTTGCGATCGTTTTTTCATTATGCAAAGGCCTACTTTCTCTGCTTTACCGAGGCCTTCACGGCTTCGCGTCCGCCCTTTACTTCGGGCAGACTTCCCACGAACGCCAATCCCGTTACGCTGTCATTCAAGGTGAACGTAACGCTACCATTCGGGAAGCGGTATCGTTTGTGCTCAACACGAACCAGGTAGAGATCGCCTACCGGTAGATCCGCGATCAGGTACTGACCGAACGAATTGGTGCGGACCGAGGTAGAAACACCGGTGCCTGCATTCGTTGCTGTGACCAACGCATTGGCGATACCATTAGAATTCGTATCCCGAACCGATCCCTCGATTGAGGCATCACCCGCCGTCGGGACAAAAATAACAGGGAACGTTGTCGGATCGTTGCTCGCCGGATTTTGAGACTGCATAACACTCCCCGCTGGAGGTGTGCTTCCAGGTCCAGCAATGTCAATATTTGTCGTATCGACATTATCCGAACTCAAAGATGTTGACGGCGTAAGGCCGTCGCCGGACGCAACAGTCTGATTTCTCAAAGTTGTTCCGCTGGGAGTGTTGGCGTTGACGGTCATTCTTAGCTTTACCTGTATACGGCCATTCACCGGTAGCGATGCATTCGCGGCAAGTAGACCGGTGTTGCCGACACCGTTATAGAGTGGATTCGCCGAGGCCGTCGCACCGCCGAACACAAACACCTGAACGGATCCGGGGACAAACGTCAGATTAGCCTGGATGAGATCCGAGATCTGGAAATTCGGAACGGGCAACGGGCTGTTGTTGATGTAGTCTATAGTCCATTCAACGGTATTGCCGGGCTGAATCGACCCGCCCGGGCCTGCGGGAATAACTCGCTTTACGGATTTGTAGCCCGACACATTTGCCTGCTGCAATCCACATTCAGCCGGACGATTAACTGGGACAAAGACCGCATTCAAGACCATACGCTGGCCGTTCAGCTTTGCGATTTCGGACGCACCAGTATTGTTTCGGGAGTAATCGTGTCCGCCCAGTTCGAATACTGTGCCGCCGGCGGCATTGCCGTTGAGCTGGGAAACAGTTCCGACAAACTTCGCCGCCTCTACACCGCTGTTGTGTACCGAAATGCGGTTACCATTGGCTGGACCGCCGCCCGGGGCGTAGGCATATTCGGTGACTGCTCCGTCCTGGTTGGCCAATATGCCGATGAATTGATTGAACGGCATCGCGCCCTCAGGATAAATCAGCGCCGTGTCTACAGCGTTTGCGGGTGCATTTGTTCCGAAAACCGAGTAGCCTGGATTTGTTGTTTGAAAATGTCCGTTGGCATTATTTTCGTAGGTGTTGATAGATGCGCACTGCAGCAACAGATTTCCACCGCTCTGCGTGAATTGCCTGTAAAGATTCACAAACTGCGGATCCGTCGAGTGTGCCTGCGTTGCCAACGTGTAGCAGGAGCTGGCATTAATAATACTGTTGTCCACGAGGGTATAGTTCGAGATACCCGCAGCATTAAAAAGTGCCTGGTGGACGCTGGTACCGAAGTTGCCGCTGTCGGGTCCGATGGCGATTTTCGGTTTGTGCGTCAGCGTATATCGAATATCGACCGAAGCGTTAGCATTCGTTTTATAAACCGTGACGGCAGTGCCGGCGCCATTAAACGTGTTGATCAGATTGCGTACTGTCGGAGTATCGTATTCTTGTGCAACGATGAACGGTCCGCCCGAAAAGCTTACACTCGCCGGACCGACAACGCCGGCGGCACCCGCTATACGCGTGACATTAGCCGAGAAATCCACGTCATCCTTCGATTTAGCCGGTTTGATCGCCCACTTTACCGGAATATTGTTCTGAAGCAATAAATTGGCCAGGCCGTAGGCACGAAGATTAAATGCCGTTCCTCCGGCGTTGCCCTGATTAACGTTGTCCATCGGGATAACCAACGCCCCGGACTGAATATTTTCCTGAGCCGGAACCGGATTTGGCGGTGCCTGTCCGGAAATAGCGAATGTAAAAAAGCAAAGCACGAAAATCCCGGCGAGCGTATTGCCGATGACATTTCGCACTGATCTGTTCTCAATGTGGGTCCTCATAATTTTTACAACTCCTCTCAAATTCAAAACCGAACAACGGCAAATGTTTTAAGTCCTAAATAGATAATGTCATCTAAATTCCATTAAATCCCTTGCCGTATAAGGATGTAACAGATAAATGTCACGAGATCCGATTCCTAAATCGGTTCGCGGCGATCAATAGTCAAAAAAAATTGCAAACGACAGAAAACTTCTGTGCGTCACAAACATATAAAAAATTGCTTAAGCGAAGTTTTAACATAAGCCGATTCGAAAGTAAACACTTTTTTCTAAAAAACAGGGTTGGTGTTCAATTCTAAGTCTTTTGTTTAGAGCACCTGAGCCTACCACGAACATCAAAAAACCGTGTATATACGCATATGTATGCTACATTACACAATATATGGAAATTTTGCTCCTGCCTTATTAGACGAGGCCTTATTCCTTTTTTGCAAGATATATACAATTAGACGCTTGTTCCAAAAAAAAGCCTGTCTGCAACGTGCAAACAGGCTTACTGGAAGTTTTTAAAGTTTTTAGTTTAATGCATTGTCTTTCGCTTAGGTGATCGAACGACTTGAATTTCGGCTTCTAACGCGGCGTACCAACGAACGCGACCGAAACCAGGTCTTCGTTCAAGGTGAACGCAAGCGGGCTGTTCGGGAAATGATAACGTTTGTTTTGAATGCTCAAAACATAGAATGAGCCAACCTCAAGATTTTCGAACCGGTAATACCCAAAGCCGTTTGTGATAGCGGTCTTGAATTCCGATGCCGATGCATTCTGAAGCATGAGGGTAATATTTTTGAGGCTTCTTCCCGTATTTGATACAACCGATCCTTCGAGCGTCGCTTCACCTGCGGTCGGAGCAAGTGGATCTGTAAAGATCATGAGATTCGGCGATCCGTCGGTTAAGCCGGTCATGATGCCGCTTGTTCCTTCGGCCGTGATATTACTCGCTGCCTGGGCCGGGGTGGCATTCGGATTTGACTCAAGGTAAAGGGCTACGGTTCCTGCTACGTGAGGCGTTGACATAGACGTTCCGCTGGCGATATTTGTCGCAGTGTTATTCCAGCTCCAGGCGGACGTGATTCCCACACCGGGAGCAAATATGTCAACGCAGGTTCCAAAGTTCGAAAAACTAGCTTTGGTGTCGGAAGTATCCGAAGCTCCTACGGTAATCGCATTAGGAATACGGGCCGGCGAAATTTGACATGCGTCCACGCTGGCATTTCCGGCGGCAACTACATAGGTAATACCGGAGGCGATGGAATTGGTGACCACGTAATCGAGCAGATCGGAGGTTGAGCCGGAGCTTAGACTCATATTAACGACCGCCGGAGATATACGGTTGGCGGTAACCCAATCCAGGCCTGCAACCAGGGTCGCGACGGTTCCGGTTCCATTACAGCCGACAACCCGGACGCCATGAAGCCTCACATTCTTTGCGACACCATAGGTTGTACCGCCTACGGTGCCGGCAACGTGCGTACCGTGGCCGTGGCAATCGATTCCATTTTGTCCGTCCCCGATCGAGTCGAAGTCTGCCGTCGCCCGTCCACCGAACTCGACGTGCGTCGGCCTGATGCCGGTGTCAAGAACGTAAACGTGAACACCGTTGCCGGTCGCGGCATAATTGTAAGCGGTGTTGAGCGGTACAGTTCTCTGGTCGACTCGGTCCAAACCCCATGTCGCATTGTTTTGAGTCGCTTCAATTGAAATTTCTGAATCTTCTTCTATAAGAAGTACACTGGGGTCATTACTCATGCGTTCCGCGTCACTAGGCGACATCTCGGCGGAGAATCCTTGAACCACGGTTCGAAACACTTTGTCGACGGAGCCGCCATAGGATTCAGATAGTTTGTTGGCCGACGTTTCGGAAGATTCGCTCGCCGCTCGCAGGACGGCGGGATCAAGGACAACAACGTAGCGATTGGGAATAGGATTTTGAGCTTTTTTGAGTTTGGCTCTTTGGCCTTCGGTTTTGCCCGGCAGGAGGGAAACTGTAGCCACACCCACAGCGAAAACCATCAAAAGAATCCAGAATTTTTTCATTTGGTACTCCAGGAAAGTTAGAAGATTTGTAAAAGGAGGCCGGGGAACTTGGAATGATTGACGCGACTTATGTAGTCGAGTATTTAACAATGTATAACAATCATCAAATCAAGTCAACAAAAATTCTCAAACTGAATGGTATTCGGTTATCGACCAGTCAATATGACCGACGGCAGGTTTTATTCTTATTCGTTTTGCTTGAAATAGTTTCGGTGTTCTTTGTCTTTACTTTATGTTCTTTGTGGTAAAAAAGTAGCTTTATCACAAGGATCACTAAGCGAAATCCACAAAGCCCATATAGAAAGTTTAAATATTATCTAAGCAATTCAAGTTTGGAGACAACCGGACAGCGAGGTGATTAGTGTTTTATCGGAAATTCTGTAAAATATCCAAAGATAAAATCATTTACGCAATGTGAGGCTTGAGATCGATGGAAGAGCTTTTGAAACAGTTGGTGGGTAAGAAAATTGACGTAAACTGCGGCACGGCTGCCCTGTATCGCGGCGAAGCTATTGATGTGAAAAACGGCGTTCTTCATCTACGCAACGAAGATGACGCGGACGTGTTCATATCAATAGAGAAGATCGCGGCGTGGTACGAATGCAAAGACGTGCCGTCGAGACCCGGCTTTATAGTCTGATCGGTGACGCAAAAGACGCCTGGAAACTTTTTGTTTCCAGGCGTCTAAATTAATTCGACAATTTTGAAAAAAAGTCGGTTCTGAGTTATTTCAAGCCATCCGCCCGCGGCAGTTGTCGCTAAAGTGGATCCACGAAATGGCCTTACGGATTAGCAATGAAATCAACATCCGCTATACTGTCATTAAGCGTGAGAGTCTTTGATTGCTCTGCAAAGGAGTAACGCTTGTGAGCTACTTGCAGCAAGTAAAACTCGCCAACCTGGAGATTGTCTATTGTGTAGTATCCAAACGGGTTGGTCAGTGCGGTAGTTGTTTCTCCTGTGGCACCGTTAATTACGGTCATTCTTGCGTTTCGGATGCCTAAACCGTATGAACTCATAACCCGCCCGCTAATCGAACCGTCACCGGCCGTCGTTCCGCCCGAAAGCTCATAGCAGAAAGCAACGTAAAAGATCTCATTCGCGTCAATGGTGGTGAGCCCGATACCGTCCGGCGGGCCGCCCCTTGAACCTGGATTGTAAAGGTAAACGTTCGAGCCAGCAGGGTTTCGTACTATAACCGCCGTGATCAGCCTAGTGGAACGCCAATCGAAAATGTTTCGATGACATTGTGTGGGTAAGTTTCATGGTTACTCCTTTCTCCTTTTAATGACACGTATGTCGAATTACTCAAATGTGAACGCAGAGATATGCGTAAACCCCTCTGTTTTCCACAAAAAATTTTCAAAAAATGCTGCATCTCCTTGCCTGCAAAAATTGAAAATCGAATTAATCGGTGTCTAATAACTATCAAATATCCGTCTCAAAGTCAATTTTTTTATTTAGCGGTGTTAGGACTCCGTGAAATGTCCTATATTGAACTCATTAGAAAGGTCTTAATTCGAAAAGATAACGGCGATGTATGAATGCAACGACTGGCCGTCAAGGCAGGGCTTCCTCGTTTAATAGTTTAACGAATAATGACGCGGAAACGCCCGGAACTCTATGAATTTCCGGGCGTTTAAGCCAGACCGACAAGCCGAGAGTTCAGCTTATTAGAAGCTCCGAGCTATCCGTTCGGGGCGTTTGTCTAAAAGCCGGCTTCAGAAAAATGGCCTTACGGATTAGCCACGAAATCAACATCCGCTATACTGTCATTAAGCGTGAGCGTCTTTGATTGCTCTGCAAAGGAGTAACGCTTGTGAGCTACTTGCAGTAAATAAAGCTCGCCAACCTTTAGATTGTCCACGGTGTAGTATCCAAACGGGTTGGTCAGTGCAGTAGTTGTTTCTCCTGTCGCACCATTGAC
>JAYSON010000115.1:0-26334 GCA_043722725.1 Chloracidobacterium sp. | reverse complement strand
GCAGCAAGAGCTAATTCTTGATTAGCATTTGTGTTTTGCAAGTTTTTTTAACGAGCTCACAAGCAAAAAGCCCGACGTGCATCCAAAGATCTATACAAGCCCCTGTCGAAGCCTGTCGCCCCCATGTCAGTAGCCCGCGCGTTAGCTAGGGCTTTTCTGAGGAAGGTCAGTTTACGCTATTGAGATGAAAATTCAAAGAGCCGAGTTGCTGTCCCAATGTCCCAAGTGTCCCACACACGTGATTTTCCGTTTTACGCCTGAAAGACTTTACAGGCAACACAACACCTGTTATATTATACGATATGATTGTTGTAGTCAACAAATATTTTCTAAATTGGAGAGGGTCACAATATGGACGCAGAAGCGGTGAGTATTAACGATGTCTTCGACATCAGATCGCCTAATGAATGGATGCGTGAGGCGAAGAAAATACCAGTGCCTAAATTACTATTCGGCGAACTTTGGCAAGAGGGCGAAATAGCGATTATGTTTGCCGACACGGGCAAGGGGAAAAGTGTGCTGGCGGTGCAGATCGCCGACTCCATCGCACGCGGTCGACCTATCAAACCGTTTGCGATGACGGCAAAACCCAAGCCAGTGCTGTATCTTGATTTCGAGCTATCTAGCAAGCAGTTCGAGATGAGGTATTCGTCGGATCACGATCCTGAAAAGAGCGAGTATCTAAAGAACCATTTTCGTTTCTCGGAAAAGTTCAGACGCGTCGAGCTGCGGCCCGAAACTCTTCAGAAACGGGACGCCCGTCCATTCGAAGAAGTTTTGCGGGATCTCCTCCAAGCCCTGATGCTTGAAACCGGTGCGCGAGTTTTGATAATCGACAACATTACGTATTTGAAACGAACGGCGGAAAGCACGCGCGAATCGGTTCCGCTGATGAAGGAACTGCAACGCCTGAAAAAACGGTTCGGTCTTTCGATCCTCGTGATAGCCCATACGCCGAAACGAGATATTGCCCGGCCGCTGGTGGTCAACGACATGCAGGGCTCAAAGGTGATCGCCAACTATGCGGACAGCATCTTCGCTATCGGCCAAAGCAGGCGTGAAACAGGCGAGCGTTATATTAAGCACGTCAAGATTCGCAGCAGCGAGCTTATCTTCGACCGCGCGCATATACCCGTATTTCGTCTGAAAAAGATCGGCGGAAATTTTCTCGGGTTAGAGTTTCAGCGTTTTGCACCCGAATTAGAACTTTTGCGGGACACCGGCGACAAGCGTGAATGGGAAACGATTGACACAATAAAGCAGATGACAGATGGCGGCATGTCGATTCGTGCAGTCGCCGCCGAACTTCAATTGTCCAAATCGACCGCCCACCGAATGCTACAAATGTGGCAGCCGCCAAATGAAGATGAGATGGAGGCGGGGTGGTCGGATGACGGGGTGTTGCTACCGAAAGAAGACGACGAATACGATCCGACGACAAATGTCTATTATTTTCCGGGCTGCGAAGAATACGACGATGAAACGGACAATCCTCGATTCGAAGATAGGTTCGAACGCGAGGACAAAGAAGGTCATTTGCTGCGCCGGGAATACTACCTGATCGAAGCCGCCCGTGCCCGCGCTCACAGGATATACAAACAAACTGGCGTCGCCCCGCCGCTCGCCGACGATCCCGAGTACTCCGAGTTCGTGGAATCGTTGCTTTCAGGTGGAAAAGTCGCGAAATCGACTGATGCCCTTTTCGACATCGAGGCAGCTGAGGTCGAAGATTCGGATTGCAAAATCACCGATATGGAACCGAGCCTGAAACGATCTCTGGATGGCTACGGCCGCGAGATATTTGTCGAAAGCGAGGACGCGAACGGCAAACCGATGGTGTGGTATAAGGTCGATTCAAACGGCACGAAATTCCGGCATGAGCGAAAAGGCTTCGCGGTCATCGGCGAGCGGGTTTGATAGCTTACCGTTGCGAGTTCATTCGATTGGGTTCAAGCGGGAAAAGCTCTGCTTTTCCGTCAGTATTTTGCAGCTTCACCGGATTACGACACATATGGCGTTCCCCATTTAATCGCGAGCTGTTCAAGCTCCCTTAAAGGGTAAATCTGCTCCCATTTTTCGCGCAATGAAAATTTATCGATCTCTAGCAATTGAAAAATCATTAGCGATTCGGGCTGAAACAAAAACACAGGTCGACTTGGCACATCTCGATTGGCATCAAAGACATGAGAAAGCACGTCCGCTTTATCGTCACAGAATTTTTCACAATTTTCCTGCACAGCCAACAGACCGCCATCGCCATAAAGGATATTTAGCTGATCGATCGTGTCGATCGACAGCTCTTTGTCGTAATTAACCGCCGCGAATTTATAGAACCGGGTCATTACGCGGCTTTGCCTTTGGCAATCAACGTCGGATATTTGCCGCTCCAGCAGGCGGTGCAGGATGTGCTGTTGTCGATGCCGATGGCGGCGAGCATGCCTTCGAGCGAGAGGTAGCCGAGGCTGTCGGCTTCGATGAAGTCGCAAATTGCATCCACGTTGGTTCCTCCCACTAACCCGTCGTTCGGCCACCAGTCACCACCCCGTCCGCCCAAAGCGGCCACGCCTCCTAAGACAGGAGGGGAGCCTGAAGAAGCCACCCGCTCACGCAGGTGGTTCTGACTGGGCTGCGTGCTAAGACGGGCAGCGATGAGGTCTTTTTCGTCGGGTGTGTCAACGCCGTAGTAGCAGGAATGCATAGTCGGCGGGCACGAGATTCGCATATGGACCTCTTTTGCACCGGCCTCGCGGACCATTTGGACGATCTTTTTTGAAGTCGTGCCGCGGACTATCGAATCATCGACCAGCACGACGCGGCGGCCATTTATCAGGTCTTTGATCGGATTGAGTTTCAGCCGCACGCCGAACGAGCGGATCGATTGCGAGGGCTCGATAAAAGTGCGGCCGACGTAGTGGTTGCGGATAATCGCCTGGCGATAATTGATGCCGGATTGACTGGCAAATCCGATAGCGGCCGAAACGCCGGAATCAGGAACGGGTACGACGATATCAGCATCGACCGGTTGCTCTATCGCGAGTTGCTTGCCCATCTTGTGCCGCGATTCGTTAACCGAGCGACCGAAAATGGTCGAATCGGGCCTCGAAAAATAGACGTGCTCGAAGGTGCAGACCGAATGTGGTTTTTCAATGAAAGGCTTTGATGTGTGCAGGCCTTTTGCATCGACGATAAGCATCTCGCCGGGTTCAACCTCGCGGACATATTCGGCATCGATCAGGTCGAAGGCGCAGGTTTCGGACGCGATGCACCACGCCTCGTTCAACCTGCCAAGCACGAGCGGGCGAAAGCCGCGCGGATCGCGAACGGCGATGAGAGATTTGGGTGTCAAAAATAGCAGTGAGAAAGCGCCTTCAGTTTCTTTGAGAACCTTTTCGATGGCCTCGATCACATTCGCGGCCTTCGTCCGGGCGATTCCGTGAAGGAGCGTTTCGGTATCGGATGTAGACGAGAATATCGCACCTTCTTTCTCCAACTCACGCCGCCGGGCCTCGGCAAAGGGCAGATTTCCGTTATGGCAAACGGCGATGTCTCCGTGCTGGCAAGTGACAGAGAACGGCTGGACCTCTTTGATCGTGTTGCGGCCGGTCGTGGAATATCGTGTGTGGCCGATTGCACTCGAACCGGTGAGATTTCTAAGAACATCTTCGCCCAATACGTCCGCAACCAACCCCTTGGAGCGAAATTGGTGCAAGTCTTCGCCATCGGCCGAAACGATCCCGCACGCCTCCTGCCCGCGATGCTGCAAGGCAAACAGGCCGAGTTGTGTAATCGTCGACGCCTCGTGATGCCCGAAGATGCCAAAAACGCCGCATTCTTCGTGAAATTTGTCTAATACCAAATCCATGTTCTTCTATTTTGCCACAAAAATGTTTTCACCGCAGAGACGCTGAGACGCAGAGCAGAATTTTTGCCGGATGGATACGGATAAACACGGATTAGCTTTTGAGTTTGTGTTTGAAATCCGTGTCAATCGGTGTTAACCGTGGCAAAGCAGCTTTTCGATGTCGTTCACATCGTTCGGCGTGTTGAGGTTGGTAAAAAAATGATCGGAGCCGTCAAGGTGCGAGTATTCGGCGGGTTTGACGATCTTTGGCGTCAGTAAGGCTACAACCTCGGCCATCGGCGGAGAAACTCGCGGTCGTTCAATGATCTCCTGCACAACAGGTCGGGCGGCTTCGACTTTGTAAAAAGCGCATAGCGGTTGGAGTCGGCCGTCGGGCTGTTCGGGAACTATCACGCCGAATTCGTCCGAAATACATCCCGCGAGAAAATTAAATAATTCGGGCGTCACAAAGGGATAGTCGCAGGCCAGCACGAAGATCCACGCGCTTTGCGCGTACGAGAGAGCGGCATGAATTCCACTGAGCGGGCCGCGGCCTTCGGCCAGATCGCAGATGAACGAAGCGTTGAGCGTGATCGCTTTAATGGAAAATTGAATATCGGTTCCGGCGACGAAAGTAGTTTTAGAGACGATCCCGGATTCGCGAACCGTGTTGAGCGCACGTTCGGCGAGAGTCATGCCGCCAATTTCGACGAAGGCCTTGTCACGGCCGAGACGGCTCGATCGCCCGCCGATAAGGATGTAGGCTTCAGTGTCCATTACGCAGCGGCCGTTTCCCGCATCTTATCGTACTCGAATTTTCCGGCTATCTCATCGGTCGGCTGGATCGAGATTATGAGCGACTTCGTAGTCGGCGTTTGGCTTTTTTCGGCGATGCTGGTGAGCGGCACGAGCGGATTCGTCTCTGGAAAATAGGCAGCTGCGCAGTTTTTTGGAACTTCATACGGGACGACGATAAAGCGTTTTACATGACGCTGGCCGTCCTCAAAATGGCTTGCCAGGTCGACAACCTGTCCGGTTTTCAAACCACGTTCGTTGATGTCCGACGGATTCAGTAAAATTACGCGGCGCGACCCCTCAATACCGCGATAGCGGTCGCTAAGATCATAAATTGTGGTATTAAACTGGTTATGCGAGCGGATCGTCGTCAGAATAAGCTGGCCCGGCTCCAAGACGAGCTTTTCGAGCTTGCTCGCCTTAAACAAGGCTTTGCCTGTTTCCGTTTTAAAATTTCCTTCGTGCGGAGGGTTTGGCAAATAAAAGCCGTGCGCGGAGCGAACTCGCTCGTTATAATTTTCACAACCGTCGACGATGTGCGAGATTGCTTCGCGGATGTTGTCGTAGTCGGCTGCCATCGCGTCCCAATCGACCGTAGTTTTATCATTGAGAGTTGCCTTGGCGAGCTGAGCGACAATCCACGGTTCACTGCGTAGATGTTCGGACGCCGGTTTGAAGATTCCCTGCGACCGTTGCACATTGAGCATCGTACTTTCGGTCGTGACAAACTGTTCGCCATTCGCCTGATTGTCTATCTCCGAACGGCCGAGACACGGCAGTATCAGCGACTGTTCGCCGGTTGCAAGAGCGGTACGGTTAAGCTTTGTGAGCACCTGAACTGTTAGGCGGCATTGCTTTAAGCCCGCTAAAACGACATCCGTGTCCGGCGTGACGCTTAAAAAATTACCGCCCATCGCAAAAAATATCTTGGCGCGCCCCTCGTGCATCGCCGTGATGCTGTCAACGGTGCTAAATCCGTTCGCCCGCGGCGCCGTAAAATTAAACTCCTTTTCCATCCGGACAAAGAATTTTTCGACGACCTTTTCCCAAATTCCCATCGTCCGGTCGCCCTGCACATTCGAATGGCCGCGAACCGGACAAAGGCCGGCTCCCGGTTTACCGATCTGGCCGCGAAGCAGATGCATATTGACCAAATCCTGAATTGTCGCGACGGCTTTTTTATGCTGCGTAATTCCCATTGCCCAGCACGTAATAACACGTTCTGCACCGATAAACATCTCTGCCGCCTCGGTTATCGCCGTGTGGGTTAATCCGCTTTCGCTCAAAATATCGTCCCAGGCGGTCGCGTCGAGGCTGGCTATCAATTCGTCGTAACCTGAAGTCTTTTCCGAGATAAAGGCATGATCGAAGACCGTTCCCGGCGCGGACCGTTCGCGTTCGAGCATAACTTTCATCATTCCTTTGAACACGGCCATATCGCCGCCGATCCGCAGCGGCAAAAATAAGTCGGCCAGCTGCGTCGGCTGATTTGCGAGAAGCGCGACTGGAAATTTGAGCGGATTCGCGTAATGCTGCGGGTTTGGATTGACGAAATTCATCAGCCCGGCCTCAGGCAGCGGATTGATAGCGATCATTTTTGCACCGGCCTGTTTTGCGTCCTGGAGCGAGGACATCATTCGCGGGGCGTTCGTTCCCGGATTTTGGCCGATCACTAGGACGAGATCGGTATTTTCGAAATCGGACATTCGCACGCTTGCCTTGCCGAGGCCGATCGATTCGCTGAGGCCGATGCTCGTCGATTCGTGGCACATATTCGAGCAGTCAGGCAAATTATTCGTGCCGAATTGGCGAACAAAAAGCTGATAGAGAAAGGCAGCCTCGTTCGATGTGCGGCCGGATGTGTAAAAAATTGCTTCATTCGGCGAATCAAGCGAATTTAATTCCGTCGCGATCAGCCCGAAGGCGTCTTCCCACGAGATTGGTTCGTAATGCGTCGCACCTTTTCGCAGAACCATCGGCTCGGTTAGACGCCCTTGCGAACTCATCCAAAAATCATCTTTTTCAGAGAGTTCGTGGGCACTGTAGCGGGCAAAAAACTCGGCGCCGATTTTCTCGCTGATATTTTCGTCGGCCAGCGCCTTGGCTCCGCTCTCGCAAAATTCGGCGATCGAGCGTTTTTCGTCCGGGTCGGGCCAGGCGCAGGAAAGGCAGTCGATGCCGCCCGGCTGATTCAGTACTAGCAGGCCTCGAGTGCCTTTGATAACGCCCATTTTGCCGTAGGCATTGCTCATCGTCTCGGTCAACGCCTTCATTCCAGCGGCGATTTTGAGCGGCTTGGTAACGTGCAGATCGCCCAGTTTCTCGGGCGAACGGTCCTTAATCTCCGAGTTTTTGTCGCTCATAATCCCTTTTCCTTTTAATCTAATTTACGATCCGCTCGCCGCCGCAATAGATGTTAAACCTCTCGTCGCGGACGAAGCCGAGTAGCGTCATGCCGAATTCGCGGGCGAGTTCTACGGCGAGGCTTGACGGTGCACCGACCGCTGCCAAAATTGGAATGCCGGCCATCAGGGCTTTTTGCACAAGCTCAAAGCTGGCGCGGCCGCTGACCATAAGCACCTTATCGATAAGCGGCACCTCGCCCGCCATAAACTTTGCTCCGATCACCTTGTCGAGAGCGTTGTGCCGGCCGACATCTTCGCGGACCGTATCGATCTCGCTGTTTGTGTCGAAAATTACCGACGCATGAAGGCCGCCGGTTTTTTCGAACGTCTTTTGTTTTGCGCGCAATGCGTCGGGCATTCGGTGAATGGTCTCAGCCGCTATCTTCAGCGTGTCGGTTTCGAGCTTTCTAGCACCGGTGTGTAATGCGTCGATTGAAGTTTTGCCGCAGACGCCGCAGCTTGACGAGGTGTAGAAGTGGCGTTCGAGCCGTTTCATGTCTATAGCGATACCTTCGTTTAGTTCGACGAGGACGGTGTTGGTTTCTGTTCCGGCACCCTCGCTACCGCTTAGGTTTCCGCCTTTGCTGCGGCCGCAGTGACGGATGTTTGCGATCTGGTCGCGGCTTGTGACGATGCCTTCGGTAAACAGGAACCCGGCGGCGAGTTCGAGGTCATCACCAGGCGTACGCATTGTGATGGAGATGGGTTTGTGCGTCAGCCTGCCGTTTTCGCGGAGACCGATGCGAATCTCAAGCGGCTCCTCGACAGCAAGCACGTCGGCACAATCTTCGTCCGAACCGGAATGAACCCGCCGTATCGCCGTGTCGATTAGTGCGGGTGTCGCCTTCATGCTTGAATTTTAACAGATAGATCGGAATTAATCGCAGAGACCCGGAGACGCCGAGATTTTTAGGAGAGTTGCATTTGGTAAAAACCGTTTTCGATCTCTCCGCGTCTCTGCGTCTCTGCGGTAAAAAATTAGTCTGCGGGAAGAATGCGGCCGCGGCATTCGCCGAAGCCTATTCTTCGAAAGCCTTCGCGTTCGCAGTAGCCTTTCATGATAATCTCGTCGCCGTCTTCGAGGAAACGGCGGGTTTCGCCGTTGGGGAGTTCGATGGGTTCGGTTCCGCGCCAGCTTAGTTCGAGCATCGAGCCTCGTTCGGACTTTTCCTTGCCGGAGATCGTGCCGGTTGCAATTAGATCGCCGGTTTGGAGGTTGCAGCCGCCGGATGCGTGGTGCGTGAGCATCTGGCCGATCGTCCAGTAGAGGTCTTTCATATTGGATCGGCTGAGAAGATGCGGGTCTATGTGTTCATCACGCATTTTCTGCGTTTGGATAAAGACCTCGAGACTGATGTCGATGCCGCCGAATTTTTCATTTTGCTCGTCCGCGAGATAATCGAGCGGTTTTGGATCGCCGGGTTCGCGTTCGAAAGCCTTTGCGCGAAACGGTGCGAGAGCCTCCATCGTCACGACGAAGGGTGAAATAGTCGTCGCAAAATTCTTTGCGAGAAACGGTCCGAGTGGCTGGTATTCCCATGCCTGAATGTCGCGTGCTGACCAGTCGTTGACAAGGCACAGGCCGAAGATATGTTTCTCCGCTTCGCCGATCGGGATCGACGTACCCAACGCGTTGCCCTGCCCGACAAAAAACCCAACCTCCATCTCGTAATCGAGACTCTTGCACGGAATATACACCGGCGGAGCCTCCGCGTCGCTCCGGTTCTGGCCGTGCGGCCGCTTGATGTCCGTCCCCGAGATCACAATGCTCGAAGCCCGCCCGTGATAGCCGATCGGCACATATTTGTAATTGGGCAGCAAAGGATTGTCCGGCCGAAACATCGACCCCACATTCGTCGCATGATAGATCGAGCAGTAGAAATCGGTGTAATCGCCGATAGAAGATACTCGGAATTCAACATCTGATGCGGAAACCATTAACTTCTCCGCGAGCGTTCGATCCTTTTCGCTAGCGTCATGGCGGAGTATCTCAATGAGTCGGGAGCGGAGCGTACCATCGCTAGCCCGAACTTTGCGTCTTGCCCAAGGCACTGGAGTCGGCACAAATTCATTAAGATATTGATGTCTGTGATGAAAGAGATCTTTTGTATCATCACTAAATGCAAGTATTTGATCGCCAATCACGACGCCGAATCTTCCGAATAACGTCGGGTCTTCATTTTTCAAAGAAAAATTAACAAACGGCAAATTCTGTATCGGAAAATCCGAATTCGGATCGTTGGCGGATTCGACCCAGCTTTTGAGGTTCGGGTCGTGGGTTTCGTTAATTTCGTAAGTCATAAACTATTTTAGGTCAGGGAGGCGGAAACACGACCGGTAGGGAGTGTGTTCTTTAGCTACCGATACGTCCAATGTCTGACACCCTCGCTACCGCTTGGGTTTCCGCCCTGCCTTTTTTTTAAACTAGAAGTTAGGCAAGTCGTAGCCCTGTCCGAATAGCACGTAATTGACCGCTGATTCAACATGATGCGGTTTCCAAAGATACCGCCGACTTCCGCCGCCTGACCAAACTGACTGCTTTTCATCAACCAAACCTTCCGTTCTGAGTTCGCGAGTGGCGTTAGATTTGAAAGCATTAATCATTGATGCGGGTTTCACCGCCGCCGAAACAACGGCATGAACGTGATTCGTTCGAATGTTTATTGCGATCAGGTTGCAACCCCGAATAAGACAAACACTTTGAATCGCTTTTTCTACGATCGCTCTCATCGGTCCATCCAGCAGGAACTCAGTGCCAGCGGAGTTCTCTCGCATTTGAGATTCGAACTTCGCATTAGGAGCAATTCGTTCCGTTCCATAAACATTCTTAACCGTGCCTATCCATCGATCCGCGTTCGTCACCATGCAGCCATGGTCCTAAGGTTCGAAAGGTGATAAGGTATGCTTGCGGGAATTCGTTGTCGTCCCATTCGGAGTTGGTCATACACTTCTAAAGAACACACTCCCTACCGGTCGTGTTTCTGCCGCTGCTACTCACAATAGCCCAAGGCTTTTTAGATCAGCGACCGGCTCGTCGAAGGAGCAGGAGCCGAATGAGATCATGCCTCTTGAGCGAAGACGGCTGAGGTGGCCGTCGGTCAGAAAGTGCTCGCCGCGCCAGGCGACGCCGTTTTCGCGGAACGTAAATACCTCGTCAAATTCCTCTTCCATTATTTCTTCGAGTAAACTCACGCGATAGCTTTCGCGGGCGAATCCGGTCATTAGGAGCATGTTCAAAAAGCCGTGCATTGTGCCCTTCGGTGCGTCCGGGGCGTAGGTCAGCGGCCCAAAACATCTAATCGGGTGATGCAGCCCGGCGGTCGCTTTAAACGGAACGTTGGCGGCCATACATGTGCGAACAAAACGAATTATTTCACGTGATGGCGGGAAATCGTCTCTCGTCGTTCCGCCCGTTCGGATCTTTGCACGTTGATGTTTCAGAGCCAGCGTCGAGACAAGTTCGACAAAGTTTTCTTTCATGGCGATCTCAAAATAAGCCGTTAGCCCTTCGGGCAAAGCATTAACTGTATTCTCGATCTTTGAGACCGTGTTTGCCTTAACCTCAAGCGAATCACAGACGACGCGCTCCGCGTTCGACTTGTTAAATAAATTGATTTCGCGGATCGTAGCATTTATGTCCTCGCCGGCGAGTACGCTCAGACGCCATATGTCTTCGCCTTCGTATGATTCGATGTCTTCGGCACTTTCTAGAAACTCACCCAATCGGGCTACGGGAACTACAAATCGGCCAAGCATCCAGCCATGTTCGCCATTTTTATATGACGAAAAGTTTGCCACCGCATCGCGCATCGACACCATTGACGGCGGAAATAGGCCGGCGTAATCTATTAGCCCGCAGAGAAGTGTGTGAACAGTTTCTTTCGGCGGCAATGCTTCGGTCGGAGCATTCATTTTATGGTCTTGAGGTATATTTGTGATGTGAAAATCATATGATTTATTCGTGGTTTTGACAAATTAGTGCCGCATCCCGAGCCATCATTTGCTTTTGTGAAAAAATATAAGTTATCGTTTCATAACTTTGCGCCCGAGCTATTAAATAAACATGAGAGTTTTAGGAATCGATCCGGGAAGTGAAACGCTCGGGTGGGGCGTCGTTGAAGGCAGCGGATCGAAGTATTCGCTTGTCGATTTCGGCACGGTAAAGTCGAGCCCGCGTGAAGCGTTTTCGAAACGGTTGATGAAGGTTTACCGGGGTGTCGAAGCGATCGTCGATCAATTCCAACCAGATGTGCTTTCGATCGAAGAGGCCTTTTATTCGATCAACGTCAACGTTGCAATGAAGCTCGGGCAGGTCCGCGGCGTAATGCTGCTGCTGGCCGAACAACGCGAGATCGCGATCGCCGAGTACGCACCGAGGCTGATAAAACAGACGGTCGTCGGGTACGGAAACGCCGAAAAGCACCAGGTCGGTGAAATGGTCCGGGTTCTGTTGAATTTAAAAAGCGTTCCGGCACCGCACGATGCGGCCGACGCATTGGCAATCGCAATTTGCCATTTTCATCACTCGGGTTTGCAGGGCAGGATCGAGAAGGCAAAACGAACGGCGAGGTAAAAGAAAAAAATTTCCGTCCAGGACCTCTTTATGCGGAGAACGTAGCCAATTAATCGAATCCGATATGAGATTTACAAATCTGTGTCTTTCAATACTTCTTTTGCTGATGATCAGCATCGGTGTTGATGGCCAAAAGCTCAAGCAACCACCCGGCCCAAAAGCGCGACCGTCATTGGTTCAAAAGTCCAAAGAAATCGGCGGCACCGCTGTTGTCATGGATGAAACTCTCTCGGTTCTCCGCGTGAAACCGAGCCTGTTTGCGGATTCCGTTCAGCGAATGCGGCGCGGAAGAAAGGTGCAGATACTTGGTATCACCGAAGCCGACGGTGTAAAGTTTTATCGCGTTTCGGCGCCGCCAAACAACGCGGGTTGGGTGCAGGCCGACGCGGTTTTTGGCAAGTTTCGAGTGGGCGACGATGCACGTCTCGCACGGCTGGTTCAAGCGTCTAGCGGATTCGATCAGATCGAGTTGGCGGCGGCATTTTTCGAATTTTATCCGCAGTCGCAGTTTCGTCCGGCACTGCTCCTTTTATTCGGCGATCTGCTCGAAGAGACGGCCGCAAAGCTTTCGAGAGACGCGGGTTCACGTCTCGACCGGCGTGAAATGGCTGCTTCAGCGGCTCCGATGCACAGCTATTATCTTAACTTCGTGATGCTCGACCGTTACCGCAAACTCGGCATTGTCTTTCTTTTCAACTCCGCCAACAAGGCTTTTCATTATGACGGAGCGAGTTGGAAAGAGAGCACAAGGAAATTTCCTGCCGCAGCCGAATCCGCTGAAGCACAAAAGAGACTCGATTCATTAACCGAAAAAATGGAACGCGGTGCGGCAAAGTAATGCAGTTTAACCCAGGGACAGAGCAATTTCCGCCGCAACACGGGCATTGTTCTCAAGAAGAGCAATGTTCGCCGTAAGCGTTTTCCCTTTGCTTTTCTCGGCCATCTGCGTAAGCAGAAATGGCGTTATTTCCTTACCGCGTATGTTCATACTTGTCGCAAGAGCGAGGGCCTCGCGTAAAATTTCTTCCATCTCCGCGGTCTCGATCGCAAATTCATCCGGCACGGGAACCGTGATAAGGATCGAGCCTTTCAGGCCGAGATCATCGCGAGACTTCACGATCCTCGCGGCTTCGGCGGCATTCTCAACACTTTCGTCCACTGAAAGCCCACTTGAAGTTGAGTAAAAAGCAGGCATTTCATCACATTTCCATCCGAGAACGGTAACGCCGTGCGTTTCGAGCCATTCGCGAGTTGCGGGCAGGTCAAGGACGATCTTTGCACCTGAACACACCACAACCATCGGTGTCTGAGCAAGCTCCGGCAGATCCGCCGACACGTCGTTGTCATTGCCACGATGCACACCGCCGATCCCGCCTGTGGCGAAGACCTTTATTCCGGCAGCATGAGCAATAAAGCTCGTCGTAGCAACAGTTGTAGCACAACTCAATTTTTTGGCAACGGCTACCGGCAGATCGCGGCGTGAGATCTTACGAATACTGGTCGCGGTGGCGAGCGTTTCGAGCTGATCGTCATTCAAGCCAACGGTGATCTCGCCGTCAAAGACGGCTATCGTCGCCGGCGTAACCCCTTTTTCGCGAATGATGCGCTCGAGTTTATAGGCCGTTTCGATGTTTTGCGGATACGGCAGGCCGTGTGCGATGACGGTGGATTCAAGAGCTACGACAGGGCGGTCGAAGTGTAAGGCACCCGAAACCTCTTCGCTAAAATTGAGCTTCATAAACAAAAATGGCGGTCGATGACCGCCCGAAAATTAACTGCCTGCCGTAGTTATTTAACGAAATGCCCAATACGGTTGAGTCTTGGATTCGTAAGGCAGCCGAAGAAATCGCCGTTTGACGCACCGCGATCGCATGACCAGTAAACAAACATCGCACGTCCGATCACTAACTCACGCGGCACAAAGCCCCAATAACGGCCGTCCTCGCTGCGATCGCGGCTGTCGCCCATAACAAAGAAACTGTTATCAGGCACGATCATTGGCTTTCCCTGCACGCCAAACTCGTATCCGGTCTGTATCGGAGGCCGACCGGCCTGAGCAGCCTTCAACGTTCTTTCATCATAATAAACATCGTATTTATCTTCAGGCCTGCGTTCTTCGACTTCTCTGGTATCCAGTGCGGAAATATTATCGTCTGCTTCGCCTATAACCCTGTGTTCGGGTAAAAGCTGCCCATTTATGAAAACTTGGTCGTTCTTGAATTCCACGGTTTCACCGGGCAATCCTATAACGCGTTTAACGTAATTGATTTGATACGGGATTATCGGCGGATCGCGGCGTCGATCGTTTTCCGGATGAACTCTATTTCCCGGATATTTGAAGACGATGATATCACCACGTTGTATTTCCCGCTGCGGCAGAAACGGCAGCGATCGGCCGCCCGGTGAGAATATGAATTTGTTTACCAATAAGTAATCGCCAACGAGGATTGTGTTTTGCATCGAACCGGTTGGCACCGTCACGGCCTGCAAAATGAAAGTCATTCCGAATATTGCCATGACAAGCGTAACGGCAAACGATTCGAAATACTCTCTAAAAACCGATTTTGGCGGGCCAACCGGTTTATTTTCCTTGTTGGCGATCTCTCTTGCTTCTTTATCGTCTTTACTCATACAATGCCTGACCTTGAATACGCGTAACTAGTCTTTTCGTTTCGATACTTTCTGTTTCTGCTTTTGCAGAGATTTCAGGGCCTCGCTGGCTGCCATCATCTCGGCAGACTTTATTGACCCGCCGGTTCCAAGAGACTTTGCGTCTCCCCACACGGCCTCGACAAAAAACGTGCGGGCGTGAGGCATTCCCTCGGTCTTGATAAGCGAATAGCTCGGTGCCGAGAGCCTGTCAGCCTGCAGTGTTTCCTGTAGAAGTGTCTTGTAATCAAGCGAACCTTCCGGCGTGGCTTTCTTAAGCTCTTTTGCAAAAATTCGAACAATAAAATCGTTTGCAGCAAGGTAACCACCGTCAAAAAATACGGCCGCGATTACCGCTTCAAGTGTGTCGGCCAGAATCGCCAATTTTTTACGGCCGCCGGTTTTGTCTTCGCCCCGTCCCATCCTGACAAACTGGCCGAGATCAAAGGACTCGGCGATCCTTGCAAGCGTCGTGGTACTTACAAGATGGTGTTTCATCAATGTCAGATCGCCTTCGCTGAGTGTCGGATGCAATCGATAAAGCTGCTCGGCAATAACGAGTCCCACCACCGAATCGCCTACAAATTCGAGCGATTCGTTCTGTGCCTCGCGAATTTTCTTGTCAGATTCGCCGGGGAAATTCTCGTGCGCCCACGACCGGTGCGTGACCGAGCGTTCAAGCAGCTTTCGATCGCCAAATTTATACCCCAACAGTTTTTCCAATTTAGCGACATTCATCCGACACGGACAATTTTATGAAGATTATGTCAAAAAAGAAAGTCGGGCGTTTGTAAACAAAACGCCCGACCGATTTTTAGATCTTCATTTGAAGGTATTTAACCCTTTCCCTTCTTTTTTGCGACGGGCTTTTTCACACCTGTCTTTGCTTTCATGGCCGTGGTCGTTGCAGCAGGAGTTTTAACCGGACTCATCACATCCGCCGATGCTTTCGGAGTCGCCGCCGACACCGGCTTTTTCACTACTGCGGCCGGGGTACCCGCTGCCGGTTGGCTGGTTGTTGCGGGTGTAGTTGTTGTGGCAGCCTTCACCGGCTCAGGATCCGAGATCGGAGTTATCTCCGATGTCGGGTTCGGGAACGGCTTCGCAAGCGTGCTCGCCAAGTATGTGTCAAGACCGGCGTCCTTATCAAAGCGACGCTTATAAACGTCCTGAATAATCTTGTAGAGATTGTCTTTATAAGCCTTTGCCGCAGGAGTATCACTCTTTGCAACCTTGTGCGCTCGGATGTAAGCGTCGAGGGCACGCTCGGTATAGCCGTTGAAAAGTGCCACCTTAGCCTTAATAGCCGCTTCCTTTTGCGCAAGCACTTCAGGGGTATCCGTATCCTTACGATCCTTAATTAAAGCAGCGATCTCATCCCCGATCGGCCCGCCCTGTTCACGGTAGTTGTCTGCGATGGTTCCATATATACGCGGATCATCCTTATATCTGCCCGACGACTGCGACAACTCGTAATAAAGCGGAAGTGCCGCCTTCTTGTCTTTCTTGCCATAGTAATTGAGATAGGCAAGCGAGTAAGTAAGTTCGTCGATTGCCGCCGGCTTCGTGTACTCGTACTTAAAAGCACCTACCGTCTCGACTCCCGCCGGATTCTTTTTCGTAAACGCTGCTCCAGCTTTAATTTTCGAAAGCGCCAAGCTTGCGTACCGAACACCATCGTCTGCATACTTGTAATTATTATCCTTGTTCGATTGGTACATCCCTACCAGACCCATAGGAACAATAATGTTCAAATTATCAGGCGTTAAGGCAAGGATCTCTTTGCCCGCCGCATAGACTTCGTCTGCATTGTCTGATTTGATACCTGCATCGTAACGGTCATAAAGCGGCTTAAGAATCCCTGCTTTTTTCAAATCCGGGAGTAACTTTTCAATCCTCTGAACCTGTGGCTTAACGAACGCTACCTGATCTTTTAAAGTCTCGCAAGCACCAAACTTCTCCAGAAACTCTTTGCCGGTAGCAAGAGCGGTCTCAAGTTCAGCTACCGTTTTTCTAGCATATAAGTCCGTGAACTTCGTATACAATGCGGTTTGCCCGTCCACGTCGGCACATACTTCCTGGGCATAACTCGTGGTTGTACCGACCGCGATGAATGCCGTCAGAACAGCGCCCAAACTCAAAAATCTAAAAATCGTTTTCATTAATCTTCCTCCACCCTGTACTAAAGCCTAATCAGTTTCTCACCTGCCGATCCGAAACATGCCTCATCGGATTTGCGATGGTTCAGATGTATCGCTAAAAAAAATAGTTGCAAAAATTTCAGTCTAAAATTGCTTGAGTTGCGGGATATTATAACCGCAGATCGCTATATTCGGAAAAGTAAATAATCACGCAATGTTCGCGGGCGTGTCAAGCTAAAAACCCTGCACACTCAATAAAAAGCACCAAAACATTCCAATGCGATGGAATGTTTTGGTGCTTTTGATAAACCGGACTGCCGCGGAGCAGATCTTTCAGTTAGTTTTTCACGATGCGGGGCCGCTTCATTTCTGCTCCGCTCCTATCGAATGTGATTACGACGGGCGGAAATACCGGCGTCGATTGACCCGTTTTTTGCACCATTTTCTTTACCGCCGGTTGCGTACCAACCGGATTTGAGCGGACCGCTGTAACGAACGGCCGTTCGATGCGTTCATTTGCCGCGGCTTCGTCCATATCTTCATCGTCCTCGTCAGAGCGAGCCGTTTGAGTGTCAACCGTGCGCGGTTTCAAATTCCTTCGCGCCCAATCGTTATCAAAATCGCGCGTGATGCGTGAACGCAATGCCTGATAAACCTGGCCCGCGATTGCGGCGGCATATTTACCTCGCTCGCTTTGGCCGCGGGTGATTACGACCACCGAGTATTTTGGATCTTCAACCGGTGCGACCGATGCAAAAAGCCCGACCCAGGAGCCTTTGCCTATGCACGAACCCGTTTTTCCGGCGACGCCCATCGCAGAATCGACGCCGCGGCGGGCCGTTCCATATTCGGCGGCGCCAAGCATTCCGGGCAGAAGGCCTTCAAAGCTTCGTTTCGGAAGATCCAGCCTTTCGCTTTTCTTGAATATGAAATTTGTCCGTTCGACGCGGGGAATCGGAATTTGGGGTACGACCTTCCTCCCTCCGTTAGAGACGGCCGAAACAAGAACAGCCAGTTGAAGCGGAGTGACTTCGAAATCGTCCCCATGCGAATAGATACGCGGATTGTTATTGCCGTTCGGAACTCGTCCGGCCGTTTCGCCGTCGGCATTGATGCCAGTTTGCTCACCAAGGCCGAGCTTCCGGGCGTAATCGACCATTTTGCTGCTTCCCACGTTGACACCGACACGCTGGAAGTATCCGTTATTTGAATGAGCGAGCGCACCCTCCAGTTTCATTCCCGATGTCGAATTGCCGATGCCGCCTTCTTCATTTATTACATGTTCGTCCAGGCCGGCGACTCCGGTAACAAGTTTTATCGTAGAGCAAGGCTTAAAGCTGTTTCTTATCGCCCAGTCCTGATTAACTATGGTCAGGACCTTTCCTGTCTGGGCTTCCATGACGACGATAGTACCCGCGTGCGAGCCGAGAGCATTGACTGCGGCTCGGCGAACCTGCAGGTCTTCGCCATCGGTGCGATCATTTTCAATGTTTCTTACGGTTTCAGTGCGAAGTCCGCGTTCGAATGCTAGTTTTCGCTCACGGGCTTCCCGTGCAAGCTGCTCGCGGCGGCGTTGTTCGGCCAATGCGGCCTGACGGCGTTCTTCCGCCGCGCGTTTGCGTGCGGCTTCGGCTTTTCGCGATTCGGCAATCTTTTTCGGATCAAGCTTTTTCTTTGAATCCTTGTCGCGGGGCTTTTCTTTAGCGGTTAGTTTGTCGCGTTTGGAATCGTTTCGTTTTGCGGTTTCTTTATCCTTGGCAGAGGGTTTAGCTTTTTTTGTATCTTTTTTCGCGTTTTTCGAAGCGATGGAATTCTTCTTTGAATCTTTCCTGGCATCCTTCGCCTGCTTTTCGTTCTTTTTAGTAACGGTCTTTTTGGATGCGGAGGCCTTTCTTGTTTGAGCATCGATGCCAAACGCAAACAGGCAAATTATCATTAGAAACGGGAAAAATAGCTTCGTAAGACAGTTCGTGGAACACATTAACTTCATGTTTTACCTCGGCCAAGCTGGATTTCGATTGTTTTTTTTTGAGGAGACTCCGGAACGTTTAACCGACTCGAATTGAATTGATTGTTCAAGAGTGTGCGAAAATGCTAAATCTGAATATATCATTCAGTCCGTCGGGTGTGCAAGGGAAAATAAACGATCGTTCAGTTAATTTCAAATAATGCATTTTTTTAAAACGTTCAGAGGCAGGCTTTTGCTGATCCTGGCACTGCTAATTGTAGCCACGCTGGGTGTCCAATATTATCTGAATTTCGTCACCCAGCAGGAGAATATAGAGCTTCGCGACGCACAGTCGCAGGCGTTGGTCGCCGGATTTGCCTTAGGAGCTTACAGCCTGACGGCAAAGGACGACCGGCTTCAGGACCTGGTGGATCGCCCAGGACAGACATTTCTGGATGAACCAGCGAGAGAACGGATACTCGATATCATCATTATAGACAACAATTGGCAGATCAGCGACAGCTTGAATCCTGATTCCTTGCCAACCGCGGGCGAAAACGGCGAATCGGTTTATAAGGACTTGAGCGATCTGACCGGCCTTCCGCCACTGATGAATGGCGATAGGCTTAGCGATGATTTGCAGCACTTCCCGAACAAGAAAACCGATGGGAATAAGGACGGGAATGACGAGGCTCACGCAATACCGATCGAAACGAGTAAGGGCCGTTGGTACGTGATGGTCCTGCTCCGCAGCGACAAGAACGAAGCAGCCCAACGAGCGGCACGACCGCTTTTGGTTACGCTCGCGGTTTTGTCTATTTCAACCCTAATAACATTTTTTCTCGTTTGGCAATTTACGCGGCCGATCGCGAATCTGTCGGACGCTGCCCGGCGGGTGGCGGATGGTGATCTTCATGTTCGCGTGCCTGAAGAGGGTAGAAATGACGAAATGGGACAGCTCGCCCAGCGTTTCAATGAGATGACGGCGGAACTCGAAAAATCGAAGGAGCTCGAAGCCCAGCTTCAGCATGCGGAAAAGAGCGCAGTGATCGGGCGGCTTGGCTCGGCGATCGCGCATGAGATCCGCAACCCGCTGAATTACATAAATTTGACGCTCGACCACCTGCGTTCGAAATTCGCCCCCGAAGAGCCGGGAAAGCGTGAGACTTTTGAAAAACTTACTTTGCAATTAAAGGCCGAGGTCGCGCGGATAAATCAGCAGATCGGCGATTTTTTGAATTATTCGCGTCCGGCAAAAGCCGACCTAAAGCCGATAGATGTGCGAACCGTCGTAGATGATTCGCTCCGCATTGTCGAAGGTCAGGCATCCGAGAACAACATCAAGGTCGGTGTCATCGAGCACGAAAGCGTGCCGAAGATATGGGGCGACCCGGAGTTTCTGCGTTCGGTATTTAACAATCTTTTAATCAACGCGATCCAGGCAATGGAGAAATCGGGCGGGCGTTTGAACATCAAGATCACGCCGGATGAAAACGACGGTTTTGTGCGGATCGAGATCGCGGACACTGGGAACGGCATTCCGGACGAAAATCTATCCAAGATATTCGAGCCCTATTTTTCGACAAAGGAAACGGGCACAGGGCTTGGACTTGCAATAGTTCTAAAGATCGTGGAAATGCACAACGGGACTATCGAAGTAGAATCAATAACGGGCGAAGGAACGAGGTTTACGGTAAGATTACCGAAAGCGGAGAAATGAATTGAACCACAGAGACACGGAGGCACAGCGAAGAAACAGCGAGTCGAAATAACAGAGTTTATTCTATAATCATTTACTCTGTGTCCCAGTGTTTCTGTGGTAGAAATCTTATGGCAAGAAAATCAATACTAGTCGTTGATGACGAGAAGAATCAGCGGGAAATTTTAGAAACGATCCTGTCCGGCGAGGGTTACGACGTGACGACGGCGAGTTCGGGCGAGGCGGCGATGAAGTTCGTCGAATCTCGTCGGTTCGACCTGGTGCTGACCGATCTGAAAATGACGGGAATGGACGGCCTCGAACTGCTGAAGGAACTGACGAATTTCGACAAGTCGATCATTGTTATTTTGCTGACCGCGCATGGCTCGGTAGATTCTGCCGTGGATGCATTGCGGCTCGGTGCCTTCGATTATCTCCAAAAGCCGTACGACAGCGAAAAACTGCTCGATACGGTTGACCGGGCGTTGAAAAAGCTGTCGGCATTGGACACCGAGATCGTTTCGGTTTCGCCCGAAATGGACAAGGTCAAAAAGCTGATCTTGAAGATCGCCAAATCGAATTCGACCGTACTGATTCGCGGCGAGAGTGGGACGGGTAAAGAACTGATCGCCCGTTCCATACATAAGAACAGCCTGCGTTCGAATGGTGTTTTTCAAGCGGTTAACTGTGCCGCCATCAACGAAAATCTGCTTGAATCGGAGCTGTTCGGACATGAGAAAGGCTCGTTTACCGGTGCGGTCGCGGAGAAAAAAGGGCTGTTCGAGATCGCCGACAACGGAACGCTGTTTTTGGATGAGATCGGCGAACTTGACATTGCTTTGCAGGCAAAGCTTCTGCGTGCATTACAGGAAAAAGAGATCAGGCGAGTCGGCGGTGTAAAAGAGATCGGCGTGGATGTGCGAGTACTCGCGGCGACGAATCGTGACCTATTGAAAATGACCGAAGAAAAGCGTTTTCGCGAGGACCTTTATTATCGCTTGAACGTTCTTTCAATCGAAATGCCGCCCCTGCGGACGCGCATTACGGACATTCCCGTTCTGATCGAGTATTTTCTGAAAAAGCACACTCGCGGAACGGACCGGAAAATTGCGATAGTTGCCGACGCTCGGCGCTTGATGGAAAATTACAGCTATCCCGGCAACGTCCGGCAACTTGAATCGGCCATCGAACGGGCGATATTGTTGTGCGAGAACGACACCATCACCATCGACGACCTCCCGCCCGAAATGACGCAGGGATCGACACCGGCCGCCGCCGGCGACCTGTTTTCCCTTCCGCCGGAAGGCGTAAATTTTGAGGACGTCGAACGCAGCCTGATAATGCAGGCGATGGGACGGACGGACAATAACATTACAAAGTCAGCCAGATTGCTGGGTCTGACGTTTCGGACGCTGCAGTACAGGCTGGAAAAGTTTGGCTTCAAAAAAGACGGGATCGAAGAAGAGGAGGAGGCGTAGGATTATGTTATGAAATTCGGATATAAACCGGCATGGCTCCTTTTGCTGCTTGCGGTCCTCGCGGCTTTCGTATTCATTTTTGTTCCGGTTTGGCTGATTCAGCCGTTCGCCCCGCAGACGACGCGGTCAATTGAGATCTCGTATTTTTTCAAAAGCTGGTCACCAATCGTAACGGTTATACTTGCGATCCTGGCTGTCGCACTCGCGGTTTTAATCTGGTCGAGGTCGAGGCGATGGTTTGCTAAGGCGGCATTGATCGTGCCGCTTTTCCTGATCTTCGTCTTTACCTGGTTTGCCCGGCAGAATCATTTTGAATGGATGTTCAATCCGCTCGGCGATACACAATTCGCACGTGTAAACGAAGTCGGTTTTCTGCCTGACGATGAAATGGTGCTCGCGGTCAAACTCAACGGTGAAGCGGCAGCTTTCCCGGTGACTTTTATGGGATATCACCATATCGCTCAGGCGGTGGTTGGCGGCACACCGATCACGGCAACATACTGAACGCTCTGCCACACGGGCGTAGTGTGGCAGTCCGTCGTGAACGGGCAGACGCTTAGATTCAGGCTGGCGGGCATTAACAATCAAAACTTTATCATGCGTGATGAAGAGTCCGGTTCGTGGTGGCAGCAGATAACCGGCGAAGCTATTCAGGGCGGCTTTAAGGGGCACAAGCTCGCTTCGGTCGAGACGGATGAGCTTAGCTATGGCGTTTGGAAACGCGAGAATCCGTACGGCATAGTACTGCGTCCGGACCAAAAAATACTTGCGGAACAGAAATACGAAAGTGCGGACTGGGAAGCGCAGGTAGCAAAGATGCGGGTGACGACATCGGCAAAGCTCGATAACGCTCTTGAGCCGCGTGCTCTGGTTGTTGGCGTCTCGATAAACGGCACGACAAAGGCCTACCCATTTTCTTCGATTGAAAAAAGCGCTCCGATACTTGATACGGTTGGCGGAAAGGATATAGTCGTGGTCTTGGCCTATGATAAGAAATCGGTCCGGGCGTTCGAGCGAACGGTGAACGGGCGCAAGCTGGAATTTCTGAAAAACGTTGACTCAAATGAATTGATCGACGCGGAAACCGGCAGTGAATGGGATTTTTCAGGGCTGGCCGTAAGCGGCGAACTGATAGGGTCTCAACTGAACAAAATAACCGCACTGAAGGACTACTGGTTCGATTGGAAGACCTACAACCCCGAAACGCAACTTTATGCTCGTTAATTCGTTAACTTTTCCGGGAATTAGGAGATAACACGATGGAATGGCTATCGGCACTAAGTTTGGCTCTTGGAACCGCCTGGACATCGGGCATCAATCTTTACGCGACCGTTTCAGTGCTCGGCCTGCTGCAGCGTATTGGCGGAGTTAAACTGCCTGGCGGACTCGATGTGCTGGATAATTGGTGGATAATCGGCGTCGCGGGCGGACTGTATATCGTTGAGTTTTTTGCCGACAAGATCCCATACGTCGATAGCGTGTGGGATGTCGTTCATACATTTATACGTGTTCCGGCCGGTGCGATAGTCGCCTATGCTGCCGTGTCGGACATGGATTCGACAATCGTTATTCCGGCCACGCTGATCGGCGGCGGGTTCGCACTGGCTTCGCACGGAACAAAGGCCGCGGCCCGCATGGGTGCAAATCTGTCGCCTGAACCCGTGTCTAATTGGGTTTTATCGATCACCGAAGACATCATCGCCTTTGGCGGCGTATTTCTCGCGGTATTTGCTCCGCTTGTGCTCGGCGGTGTATTGATAGTCTTTGTCATTTTTTTCCTCTGGTTTTTCCCGAAGGTTGTGCGGGCCGTTCGCCGTATCTTCAACGCAATTGGGGCAATCTTCCGAGGCGAAAGTTTTAAAGAAATTGCACGCAAGGCGGGGTGATTTGGAACGTTCTTGTTGTTACAGCATCTAGGAACCGGAGGAAACCAATGAACAAGATCATTTTAGTCAGCATTTTTCTCGCCGCCGCGGCATTTGCTGCATGTGGCAACTACGAGTCCGCTGTGACCAACAAACCGGCCCCAGCATCCAATTCCAAGATCTCATTCGGTGTTTACGACGTTTCGGGAAGCGGCCCGAGTAGTGCTCAAACGCAAACGGACCGGGTTGCAAACTCTACCGGCACGGGTTCCGGCAGTGGCAACGGCTCTGGTGGGGGCGGCCGCAACGAACCGATGTTAGTTTCTCAAAAAATCTCACTCGAACAAACTACCGCATCTCAGATTAACACCGCTCCAACCGACCGCAAAATTATTCGGAACGCTGAACTTAATATTGAAGCCGAAAACCCCGAACTGGCTCAACAGCACATCACCGCTATCGCGGAAATGAAGGGCGGATTCGTTGTCGAATCGCAGCAGAGCAGCAGCGATATAAAATCGACGACTCGCGACATCGTTATTATGACCGTGCGGGTTCCAGCCGAGAAGTTCGGCGAGACTCTTGATGAGATCAGAAAAACCGCCAGCCGGGTCGTCGTCGAAAATGTAAAGGGTCAGGACGTAACCGAAGAGTTCATCGATATCGAGGCCCAGTTAAAGGCGAAGAAGGCGTTAGAACAGCAGTTCATGGAGATCATGAAGCGGGCAAACACAGTCGATGATGCGTTGAGCGTGCAGAGCCAGCTTGCCGATGTCCGTGGCGAAATCGAGAAGATCGAGGGACGAAAACGATTCCTCGAAAATCAGGCCAGCCTTTCAACGATAAAAATTCGCCTGCAGACCGCTAAAGTTTTTGCCGCCAGCTCCGAGGGATTTGGCGATCGTATCGCGGAGTCATTCGGCAGGGGATTCGATATTGCGTTAAACTTTATTCTTGGCCTGGTTACGTTTGTAATTGGCGCACTACCGTTTGCATTGTTTGTCGGCTTACCTGGCTATCTGCTTGCACGAGCCTTTATGCGCAGACGGAATCGTCCGATGTCGGTTTCGGAGATTGCCAAAGAAGAGATCAAGAACGAATAGAATATGGAGAGAGTATTTCAGATCATGGCGGTGATTCTGGCAGGAGTCGCCGCTTATTTTTTGTGGACGGGCAACAACGACGGGGCGTTTGTTTCGGTCGTATTCGGATGTGTCTCCTTTTTGCTGAGCGTCCGGTTTCAGGTGAAGGACAGGACACGCATTCGGGAAATGGAAAGGCTGAAAGAGCACGAGCGTGAGGAAGGAAAGCGCGATTGAGCCGACCTGCTATATCTGCTCCACCCGGGAGCAGGTGGAACGGGTGGGACAGTATTCGGCTTCGCATCTCACCGGGGGTGACTTCATGGCAAAGATAGTCCTGTCAACATTTGGCTCACTCGGCGACCTTCATCCGATGGTCGCTCTCGGCCTCGAACTCAAGAATCGCGGGCATCATATCCGGTTCGCGACGATGGATTTTTTTCGCGAAAAGATCGAGATGCTCGGTTTCGAGTTCGTCCCGATGGCCCCGCACGTTAGCCCGGAAGACATTGTTAATCTACCGGAAATGATGGATGCCAGAAAGGGAACGGAAAAGGTCCTTCGTGAGGTCATAATTGGTAACATCCGGCCGATGTACGACGATCTGATGGGTGTGGTCGAAGGTAAAGATCTTCTTATCACCAACGAGATCATTTACGCCGCAAAATCCGTGGTCGAAAAAACAGGAATCAAATGGGTATCGACAACCCTCGCTCCAATCTCGCTTTTTTCGGCTTACGATCCGTCGGTTCCGCCGCAGGCACCGTGGTTTGAGAACTTACATTTTCTCCCGGCCCAGTTCCAGTGGGCGTTTTTCGAGATCGTGCGTTGGCAGGTCAGCGGCTGGCTCGACCCGTACCGAGAGTTTCGCCGCGAACTCGGCCTTGACGAAGATCACAATCCGATTTTTGAAGGCAAATACTCCGATCTCCTTCATCTCATCATGTTCTCGAAAGCTCTGGCCAAACCGCAGCCTGATTGGCCGCCGAATGCGCTCCAGACCGGATTTTGCTTCTATGACGGACAGAGTGATTCAGGGACGATGCCGGACGGCCTGGCGGAATTTCTCGACGCCGGAGAACCGCCGATTGTGTTTACGCTCGGTTCGGCGGCGGTTATGGATTCCCGTGACTTTTTTGATGAAAGTGTGAAAGCCGCAAAAGCACTTGGCCGCCGTGCCGTTTTGCTTTATGGCGTCTTTAATGAACCTCCGGAAGGGTTAACGGGCGAGATCGTAGGTTTTGACTACGCACCTTATTCCCTGCTCTTTCCGCGTGCTGCATGCGTCGTTCATCAGGCCGGCGTCGGCACGACCGGACAAGTTTTGCGTGCCGGAGTGCCGCATTTGATCATGCCCTACAGCCATGATCAGCCCGACAACGCAGCCCGGTGTCGACGGGCAGGAGTTGCCGAAATCATCAGCCGCGACAACTACAATGCCGCGTCCGCCACTTTCGCTCTTAAACAAATCTTGTCTAGCCGGAAATACCGCGAAAAGGCGGCGGCACTGAAACAGATCGTCGATTCAGAACATGGTATCGAAATGGCGTGTGACGCGATCGAGGGTGTTTTGAATAAGTGAGCATTGCGGATAATATATTTATTGGAGAATGCGAGTGAAAAAGGTCGACGATCTACTAGAAAATAACAGGCGTTGGTCAGAGCAGGTGACGGCGCAAAATCCGCGTTTTTTTGCCGACCTCGCCGATCAGCAAAGCCCGAAATATTTGTGGATCGGCTGCTCGGACAGCCGAGTTTCGGCGAATACAATTGTCGGCCTTGCTCCGGGCGAGGTCTTCGTGCATCGAAACGTCGCCAATCTGGTAGTTCACACCGACATGAACTGCCTCTCGGTGAT
>JAYSON010000114.1:0-12321 GCA_043722725.1 Chloracidobacterium sp. | reverse complement strand
AACCGGACTTACGACCAGGTCCTCGGCGACTTAGAAAAGTCGGGCGACGGCTCTAAAGCCGACGGCGATGACTCGGTTGCGATTTTCGGATCGGGCGAGATTGCCAAGTCGCCTTCCGGCAAACCGCAAAGCATCACGCCGAACGCACGCGCTCTGGCTTTACGGTTCGGTTTGCTCGACCGTTTTTTTGTCAATGCCGAGGCCTCACCTGATGGTCATAACTGGTCGACCGCCGCTTTTTCCAGTGATTTCGTTGACAAGATGTTTCGCTGGAACTATTCGGGACGCGGTGGCACATATGATTTTGAAGGCTTTAATCGCCTGCCATCGTTCGACCCGCCCGCGAATCAACCGCCTGGCAGCGTCCCTTCGGTTTTTCACCTGCCGGCGACTGAAATTGATGTGGCAAACTATATGAAGCGTTATGTCCCATATTTGAACGGCGACCGCGATATTGCTGAACCGGAAACGCTTTATTTATGGGATGCCGTCAAGCGGGTTGGGCTAACCTATCGAAATTACGGTGAGTTCGTCGCCAGTATCTCCGAAGCGGATGTCGCCGAAGTTAATACGCGCAAACCGAAAACCTATCCCGATATTTCGGCAAACAAGACCGCTTTCGCCACGAAAAAATCGCTCGAACGAAATTTTGCACCCTTGCACCGCAACTACGACATGTTCACTCCCGACGCAATTACCGTTGACTCCTATTGCGCAGCTAAAGAAAACAACAACGTCGATGCGGTAATAAAAAGCGACCATATTGACGAGCGTTTTCGCGGCACATCGCGTTTCGGCGAATGGCAGAAAGAATTTCGTGGTTACGTCGCCGATTTGGAAACGGGTAAAGGCGACCGCCTACCCAATCTCTCGATTGTCCGTTTATCGAACGACCATACGGCTGGCTTGACGGAAAACGTGCCGACTCCACAGTTTTTCGTCGCCGAGAACGATTATGCACTTGGCCGACTAGTTGAGGAGGTTTCAAATAGTCCGTATTGGAAGGATACGGCGATCTTCGTTCTGGAAGACGATGCTCAGGACGGCCCCGACCACTTCGACGCCCATCGTTCCCCAGCGTTTGTCATTTCCGCTTACAACCGCAAAGGGGCGCTCGTACACGATTTCCACAGCACGGTAAGTTTGATCAGGACGATGGAAATCTGTCTCGGAATTCCGCCGATGAATTTTCTCGACGCCAATGCCATTCCGATCGATGTTTTTTCCGAGAAGCCGGATTTTACGCCCTACCGTGCGAGCCTGCCGAATGTCGCTCTTGATAATCTATTTCCGCCAAAAAAGGTAACGCCCGCAATGCGTGAATATATGGATTTGACCAAAGAGCAAAATCTGGAATATGCCGACATGGCTAATCCGCGGGAATTAAATGAGATAATCTGGTTTTCGGTACGCGGCAAAAAATCTCCAATGCCGAAAATCGCCCGTCTTCCGGTGTTCGATTTACTGACAAATGGAATCTTGGCCAAAGATGAAGAACATTCGGAGAGTGAGGGCAATGCGGATGAGTAAGCCCGACCGCTGTCGTCAATAACCGAGAACGGCAAGGGTCGTTTGGCCGGAAGCTATTTCGCGTTTAAGATAAGCTCAAACCTGATCGCGCCATTTCAAAACTTCCTCGCGGAGAATCGGATTCTGTTGGAAGCTTCCTGTATGCCCCTGAGCGGCGGTAGCTCGCTGGATGTGCCAATAGCTGAGACCGAGTTTTCCGATCGCACGCAGATAGCGGCTTCGCGGACGGTATTTGCCGCTAAACAATCCGCCGATCAGCCAGCCGGAACTCTTGAATGCCGAAACGGCTTTCTCTCCATGTTCCTTCGGTATAAGCCCGCGTGCGATGTCGATCGCAAGCATTTCTTTTAGGATCTTGTTCTGACGCCACATGATGTAAAACGCAAAACCGACAAATATCAGAAAGAACGGTATTTCGAGAACCAAATACCCGAGGATAAAGCCTTCGAGTCCGAAGAGGACCGCCATGCCGTTCCAAAGCGCGTGCAGGAAGACAGCGGCAAAATAGCCGATAACCGGTGCGACAATCCGGACAAGAGTGTTATGCGATTCGCGGGCGATTCCGCAGCCGATGCCGGTCATCGCAGTAAACGTCACGTGAGCGAATGGTGACAGGATACCTCGGACAAAGAAGAGAATCGCCAATCCGCCGACACCGCCGCCGCCGAACGCACTGCCGTAATACAAAACATTTTCGACCGTAGCAAAGCCGAGGGCGATAACGCCGGCGAAGACGATCCCGTCAAGAATGTCGTCAAAATAACGACGGAAAAATATTAATAGGATAAGCAGACCGATGCCTTTGCTGCCTTCTTCAAAAACCGGTGCAGAAATTACCGCACCGACGATCGTGGCTGCTTCCGGACTTTGCGTTACCTTAAAGACGACTTTACTAATGCCAGTATTAACTATAAACGAGACAATTACCGCAACTAAGGCCCCCCAGGCAAACGCAAGTGCAATCAACCACATTGGTTCCGGGTCGTAACGATCCAACCAAATAAGCGGCAGAATGTAAATCATGGCTGGAATGAAAGCCACGAAACTCGCAATGAATGCAAAAATGACACCTTCTATTGTCGGTACAAATGCTGCATCTTCGGCTCCTTGGGAAAGGGTTGCGGTAATCAGAAATACTACGACCAAAGAAAGAATGGCGATTACGATGAGCGTGATCGCGGCGAGAACATATTTCTTCAAGTTGCCGGGTTCCGTCTCCCGGCTTGCGACAACTGCCGGCATGTTGCCTAATCCGATACTGGACATCGAGTTTTGGAAATTATCGGCGGTTCGATGCTGCGCGATCTGATTAAATTGTTCGATCTGTGCCTCGCGAAATTGCTCCGGTGCCTGAAGCCGCTGTGCGGGTTGTTCTTGGATCGTAATCGTCGCGGTCGCACCATTCTTACCAAACTGTACAATGTCGCCGGAATTGAGCTTTGATTTTTGGATCCGTTCACCGTTTAGGATGGTGCCGTTGGTGCTTTCGTTATCGGTGAGATAATAGCCGTCGGCTTTTGCTTCTATAAAAGCGTGCTGCTTTGAAGCTATGCGTTCCATTGCGGGATCGAAACGAACGCTGCAGTTTTCGCCTCTGCCAATTGTCAAAAAGCCGCTCTCCAACTCAAAAATCCGGCTGGTCAAAGTACCGCTATTTACAGTCAGGAGTAATTTCATACTGCAATCATAAAAACAAAAAGCCCAAAGTCAAGTTGCTCCAGTGACTTAGGGCTGCTTTCGATGTGCTGCCAGGTTTTACTGCGGTTGAATCGACAACGGCGAGGGCGTATCGCCACTTTGCCCAAAACCGCGTATCACAAAACCATCGTTTGAACTGTTGAGTCGGTACCAGACGTTCGTGCTTGGACGGAAGAGAGCGATGTCGGCCTTAGAGTCGCCGTCGTAATCGGCCGGCATCGGGAGATCCTCGGCAATACCAAAGGTCTGCGACCTATATGATCCGTTGACCGGGTTTAGTATATACCACGTTCCATTCGATGGTCGAAAGACGGTGTATTCCGCACGGCCGTCACCGTCAAAATCCGCGAGAAGCGGTTTGTCGCCTATCTGTCCCCAAACTGCGGAGACAAACATGCTCGACGAACTTTGTATTATGTACCAGGTGCCGTTAGACGGTCGCCAGATAACGAGATCCGCTTTGCCATCGCCTTCATAATCTCCGGAAAAAGCCTTATCGCCCGCAACGCCCCATTGCCGGATCTGGTAGCCGAGAGTACTTTGAATGATGTACCAGACGCCGGTTGAAGGACGCCAAACAGCCAAATCGGTTTTACCATCGGCATCGTAGTCGGCCGGGACCGGAATATCCCCGCTTACGCCGAACTGGCCAACCCAATAACCCATCGAACTGCCTCGAATGTACCAGGTACCGTTCGATGGACGCCAGACCGCAATGTCCGATTTCCCGTCGCCGTCATAATCGCCGTTAACCAATAGATCGTCGGCAAGTCCATATCCGTAAGTGCTCTGAGCTCCGGTCGAACTTGATTCTATGCTCCAGAGACCGGTCGCAGGCGTAAAGACGGAAAAATCGGTTTTGCGGTCGCCGTCAAAATCCGAGACTTTATTTCTTAATGGATTGGCGATTGCACTTGCATCCAGAACAAGTATCCCGTACGTTAGATCGCCGGCGAGCACCTTATTCTGTCCCAGAAACGGGAACACTGCCCAATTGCCGTCATAGGTCGTCGGAAGCGCGTTTTGTCTAAATTCGCTTCCGCAGATCATATCCCACGGCTCCGCGTCCAAAGCGGCTTGTTTTTCCTGTTCTGGCGGTGCAAAGGTCGCCTGAAAGGTATCGTATTGGCCGACACGAACCGGATTTGCAGGTGTCGAAATATCAAAGACCTGTACTCCCGCCTGATACCATGACACGTATAGATAATTCCCAAAAACGACTGGATTATGGGGCGTCACCGCGTTAAGTCCGAGTTCAGCCATCGAGATGCTCCTTACAAGAAGCGGCACCGCGGGATTTGTAATGTCGTAAACGCGGATGTCGCCGGTGCCGTTGTTTGTTTCGCGGGCACTGTAAAGATAATTGCCGTCTTCACTGGACCAACTGCTGTGCATATTGTTGCCGGCGGTTGTACTCGTCGGATCCTCAACGAAGCCTAGAAGCGTCGGGGCTTGCGTGCCGATATTGGTGATGTCGTAGATCTCGGTCCGGCCGCGGTTGGTTGAACTTCCCCATCCGGATGTGAACATGCGGTTGCCCCGGATGTGCATCGCGTGGACCCACAACGTCTCGGTCGGATTGATATCGCGAATGAAAACTGCTGCTGCGGGATCGCTGATATTGATGACCTTTATCAGCTTGTTGGAAAACGTGTTCGCATTCTCGATCAGATAATTGCCCCAAACAACCATTTCGTGGATACTGCCGAAGCCGTTTCCGTTGGCGGCGTTCACAACCCCAAGAAGCTGCGGGCTGGCCGGATTGGTCAAATCGACTATATGCACGCCGCCGCCGTTACCGCTGCCGAAATAACCTCGATTTCCGACAACGACCGCCTCTAGGAACTGCAGATTGCTGCCGGGATTATATCGGCTTAAAAGAACGGGAGCGTCGGGATTCGAAATATCGTAAATAAATGCTCCGCGGCAATTGTAGCTTCCCTGAACGGCAATATTGCCATCAGCGAAAATGTCGGAGAATTTGAGATTGGAACCGCTGCTTTCGCAGTTTGGCGTGATCTGGGCGCGAAGCCGAACTTTCTGCGCATTGATCTCGAAGGAGAAGCCAACCAATAAAACGATAAATGCCGTGAATAAAACAAAACTTCTCATTTATACGTTACAAATCAACCCGTTTTCGGGTACGCCAATCTGTTGCTGGCGCTTCGCGTGAATCAGTGGTTTCAGTGTGGGCTTTAAGAAGGAACCCAACACGAAAAAGCACGAAATAAATGGATAAATCTTCCAGCAGTGAAGCCACAATTTAAAATCGACCCGATATATTTTTGCAGGCTTACGATGCGGCTTGCGACGCCTCGCGCATTATGAGATCGAATGTACCTGGATCAACCTTGCGAAAACGCCGGTTTCTATTCAGCGAAACGGCAACCGAAATGGTCGGATTTTTACCCTTGAACTCCATTCCGCCGGCAACAAGCAGGTTATACAGCTCGTTTACATGGAGCGGAACACCGGATTCGCGTAACAGCAGCGTGCAAGCCTGCGTAATCGTGCGGTCGGCAAAGCGGTGGCTTATCGGCTCAATGTTATTTGTTCGTGTCGGAACGCCGCGGTTTTGATTCAAGTATGCTACGGAATTATTGCGATGGTTGGCGGTCGGTTTGCTTTGGGTGGAATGATTCTGCGGCGTGATATTCCGGACCTCAGGCAGCCGCTTAAACTCACTTTCGATCGTACTGCCCTTTGTAGTTTTAGCACTCCTGCTTCCGGAACGCATCATGACCAAAAGCGTGTCTATCGCCGAGGCCGTCTGGTCGGCGCTGTTTTCGAGCGCGGCTATCTCCTCACGCAGAAGCTCGACATCGTTCTCGGCTTCGCGAAGGCGGGCCATTAAACGGTTTTGCTCATTGCGTGTCTGACGTAGACTTGTCTCAAGTGTTGCTATAACGTTTGCATCTAACATGTTGGCGGTATTTGCTTTGCAGCTGCGTTGGTATCGGGAGTCTGTGAGAACAAACAAAGCCGCAAACCTAGTTGTTCCTTTCGATCACAAAATTCGGAATCTCTTCCAATGCAAGAGAATACTTTGTTTTCGGCAAAACTTCAAGATTTTTTCTGGCACTCTCCGCATATCCAAGAGCGATCGAGCGGATCGTGTCGACCGTACGGTTTGCCTTAAGCATTTCCATGATCTTGGCACGGGAGCCATTTTGGTATGATCCGTCGGAAATAATCTGTTTAAGTTCTGCTTTAAGTTCAGGGCGTTTTTTGCAGAGCAAAATTAGCGGTAAAGTGAGTTTTCCTTCGACAAGATCGGCACCGGCTGCTTTTCCCAAGGCTCGTTCGTCGGCCGTAAAATCGAGCAGATCGTCGGCAAGTTGGAAGGCGATGCCGAGATTCATTCCGTAATCGCGAAGAGCGGCCTGCTGCTCCGGAGTTGCACCGGCCAGAATACCTCCGATCTCACAGCAGCCCGAAAACAAGTATGCCGTCTTTCGGCGAACGATGTCGAAATACTCTTCCTCATTGATATCCGTATTCCCGATCATAGTAAGCTGTATCAACTCGCCCTCCGTCATCTTTCGCGTCAGATGCGTAAGGATTTCAAGTATCTCAAGCGAACGGTCTTTCAGAGAAGTCTCAAACGCCGACATGTACAGCCAGTCGCCCATAAGTACGGCAACCTGATTACCGAACCGGATATTGACCGAGGCCTTGCTGCGGCGTATATCCGCATTATCGATTATATCGTCATGCACCAAAGTAGCCGTGTGTAGCATCTCCATCACGGTCGCTAGACGGATAACGCCTTCGGACGATGCATTTCCGCCTGAGGCGTAGTTCGCAAGGATCAGAAGCGCCGGCCTCACGCGCTTGCCGCCAGACGACCGCACATACTCCCCTAGGTAATTAATAACCTGAACATTCGAAGCGGCCTGCCGGGTAAACTCCGCCTCGACAAGTTCCATCTCCGATTTGATAAGGCCAAAGATCTTTCTCGCCTTTAGTTGCGGGAGCACTTCCTTTTTAATTGACGCAAATGTCTGCATTCTCAGATTTGATCGAGTAGCTCCTGTATTGATAGTTCACAGTCCTTTAGAATTTTGTGAAATAAGCCGATGCCGATCGTTTCCTTTGCATGTACCGGGATAACGGTTATCCGACCATCCGCATGACGGAGAAAATGATGACTGCCTTTTATTCGCACGACCTCAAATCCGAGTCGTCCCAAAGCCTTGATAAGCTTTCGACCATCGAAACTCGGAATATTCGTCATACTTCAAGCGTTAGCCGCTGAATCCCAACAAATCTTTGCACAGGGACCGGACTTTCCTCCACTTCGAGGCATAACTCGATAGCCTCGCGGATTCGAACCATAAGTTCGTCAAGAGAGTTCGCCTGAGTATGACAACCCCTAAGTTCGGGAACCGACGCAACCAAAATTCCGTTTTCGTCTTCTTCGATCAATATGTTGAAGTCTCGAGTCATCGCACTAATTGCTCCTGTAATTATCGAACGTCATATCAATACCAAAGTCCTTGCCCTTCAGTTGCGCCATCACTTCCTGCAGCGTGTCGCGGTCTTTGCCCGAAACGCGGACGGTTTCGCCCTGGATCGAGGCCTGAACCTTCAACTTTGAATCCTTAATGAATTTGACTACCTCTTTCGCTTTTTCGATCGGGATTCCCTGCTGGACCTTGACCAATTGACGGACCGTTCCGCCCGCAGCCGGTTCGACCTTTTGATAGTCCAGTGCCTTGAGCGAGATTCCGCGTTTCAATATCTTGCCCTGCAAAATATCGTTCATATTTCGCAGACGTGTATCGTCTTCGGCCGTAAGCTCAAGGTCCTTTTCCTTTAACTCCACCTTCGCTTTGCTGCCCTTGAAATCGAACCGCTGCGAGATCTCTTTGCTTGTTTGATTCAATGCGTTCGTCAGCTCCGCATAATCGGTCTTTGAAACAATATCGAATGAATTTTCTTTTGCCATAATAATATTAAACCACAGAGACGCGGAGACACAGAGGAAGGCGTTCAAAAATGTTCGGCACAGTCAGATAATCGCTCGAATGATCGTTCCTAATGCAAATGATCTCAGTGGCTCTGTGTCTATGTGGTTAAATTCATTCCGAAAAACTCAAGAAAGTTTTGTGTTGTTTGCTGTGCGAGATTCTCAAGATCGACCCCGTAGAAATCCGCCAGAAATTTCGCCGTGTGCAGGACAAAGCTCGGTTCATTGCGTTTGCCGCGAAACGGTACTGGCGTTAAAAATGGGCAATCCGTCTCAACCAGCAGCTTATCCAACGGCACCATGCGAGCGGCATCGCGAAGATTTTCAGCTTTTTTGAAGGTGACATTGCCCGCAAACGATATCAGAAACCCGATCTTCATCAGATCTGCTGCCATCTGAGGCGTCCCGCCAAAACAATGCATTATCCCGCCGCGAAATGCTCTTGCATCATTTTCAGGTTTCAGTTTTTCGTTTTCAGTTCTTTCGGAGCATTCCTCGCTTAGTATCTCGACCGTCTCATCATCCGCATCCCGGCTGTGAATGATAATCGGAAGACCAAGTTCGCGGGCCTTTCTTATCTGCCGTCTGAAAACTTCTTTCTGAACATCACGCGGGCTATGATCATAATAAAAATCCAACCCAATCTCTCCCCATGCAATTACTTTTTTGGATGATTTAATTAATTCTATTAAGTGACCTTCAGCCTTGTCGTCATAAAGTTTAGCGCTGTGCGGATGAACACCAACCGACGTATAAACATTCTCATACTGCTCCGCCACCGCAACCGCCCGCCGAAAATCGTTCGAGTGCGGATCGCCCGTGCCGACATTCAACATCGCCGCGACACCTGCATCCCGCGCTCGCTGAACAACCTCGTCACGATCCGCATCAAACTGCTCGCCGTCGATATGACAGTGGGAATCGATAAGCATTAGTCTCTTGGCCAGTCTTTCGCTACGTTTAAAGTCATTCTAACTCTGCGTAGCAGCCTTCCATATCATATTCATCAAAAACGTGTTCCGCGACACCGTACGGCGGACCATTGAACCAGGACTGGTCGTCTGAGACCCTTTCGAAACCGGATTTGCCTTGATCGTCCCTATAAGCGTTTACGAGGATGTCGATTTTAATCGCGACGATAGTCCTAGTTCCGAGGTCTGTGCAGCGCCACTCTCCCGTCGCCGTGTAAAATTCATGACCGATCGAAAAGTCATTGTGTTTCATGATCCGTCAACAGGGTAGGACCTTTTCAACGTCGTCCCGCCTCGCTTATGGGGCTCAGATCTGTCCTATTTCAATCTCGCTCCGTTCTCGACATCTTCGGTATTGTCTATCTTCATGAATCCAATGATCAAATTGTCGGTCACTTTGAGAGTTGATGTGTCCCATGGGAAATTCTTCAAATCGAGCATCCATTTGGACGCCTTCGCAATGAAGGCTTCAGCGCGCAACATAGGATAGAAGAAGCCTTGAAGAAGGGATTTTAGTATAAGCCACTCTCGCTCGGGATCATTTTTGATGTTCTTGTTTCCGAGGAGCAGCCTAAGCGTATATTCACGGTCAACCGGCGGAATCAGATTTGGTAGAGCATGAGCCATTACTTTGGAGTTCCCGACCAACGAAGTTCCGGTTGCCATACAGCGGAGCTCCCGGAAGACTTTTTCGAGCTCTTCCCAGCCCGATTCTCCCAAATCGTCTGGCGTTTGTTGTTGAAGGTTCAGTATCAATGGCCAAAGTAGCTTGAGGGACCCGTGGAAATCGTCGAATTCCCTCATTTTTGATCCGCCACGCCCCATACGGTGCATTCCCCATGCGGTGAGTACTGCATACGACATCTCCGAAAACCTTTCAAAGTCTTTCAATTCTGCGGCTCGAAGTGCCGCCTGATGAAAATACAGACTCGGACCACCAAAGACAGCCGACCGATAGTATGCGTCGTGTGCTCTCTCAAGGTTTCGAAGCAATTGTTCGAGGCGTTTCCCAAGCGCACCGGCGTGTGGTTCAGACAGGACTGTTTTTTCCGCCACGAGCCGGTTTACTTTCGCTTTTGAAAGCTCCAATTCGTATTGCGGTTTCAATTCGTCATCCATGTTTTTTTTCAAATTTGTTCCAATCGCGAACCGACAGATTTTACTTCTTCTCCGAGAATGATTCCGTTGTTGGTCCGTATTCGGATACGGTCTTGTCACTTCAATCTCGCCCCAACCTGAACATCTTCCAAAAAAGTCGCGATCGCGGGCGTGTCCTCTTCGGTTAGTGACGCGGCGCAGATCATTCCCTGCGATTCGAGGCCGCGCATTTTTCGTGGTTTCAGGTTGGCGACAACGACGACTTTGCGGCCGATGAGTTTTTCGGGGTCGTAATACTCGGCAAGGCCGGCGAGGATCTGCCGGGGTTTTGCTTCGCCAAGGTCGATCTCGAAACGGAGGAGCTTGTCGGCGTTTGGGATCCGCTCGGCGACTTTTACTTCACCGACGCGGAGATCGACCTTTAGGAAATCGTCGATGGTGATGAAGTTTTCTTCGTTGGGTTCGGGGTTTTCAGCAGTTGCAGAGGGAGAACCACCCCGTCCGCCCAAAGCGGCGTCCACCGCTCCTTCGTAAGGAGGGGAGCTTTGACCGGTCGTCGCCGTTTCAGGTTCTATCACCGCGTCTCTCTGTCCCTGCGTCTCCGCGTCACTTTTTATTTCACTCATAACTTTATTTTTATCCAGCCTAGGGAATACCCCTCCGGTTTCGCCGATTTTTGTTCCCGGGTGTAATTCTCCCCACTTCAGAGCGGCGGGATCAAGTTTTTCGATGTCCTCGCCAAGCCCTATCTGGGCATAAATATTCTTCGCCGCGTCCGGCATTACCGGATAAAGCAGCACGCTGAGCCATCGCAGGGTTTCGGTCGCACGATACAAGACCGCATTCAGCGTTTCAGCCTGTTTTTCATCTTTGACCAGTTCCCACGGTTTGGAATCCGATATCATTTTATCGATCCGCCCAATGATCGTCCATAAAACTTCCAGCCCAAGGCTGAACTCGAAATTGTCGAAACGCCGCAAGAATTCATCCCGGGCGTGTTCCAGAACCGAAACGATCTCGCCGCCGTCGGGATCAAGCCCGGCACGCCGAGCGTGAATATAATTGTCCTCGGCGATCTTTCCGCTCGGTACAATGCCTTCACGGTATTTGGTGATCATCGAGAAAGTGCGGCTGGCGAGATTTCCCAACCCACTTGCAAGATCGGCGTTGGCTCGTTCGATAAGATTTTCATAACCAAATTTTCCGTCCTGGCCGAAAACCATTTCGCGAAGCAGAAAGTAGCGTATCGAGTCAACCGAAAAATGCTCATGTAATACATCAACGTCTACAACATTACCTAATGTTTTTCCCATCTTACGCCCATTGACGTCTAACCACATTCCGTGAGCGTACACCGTTTTCGGCAGATCTAAACCGGCCGCCTTCAGGAACGAAAACCAGTAAACCGTGTGGAAGCGCAAAATGTCCTTACCGACAAGATGCATCGCATTCTGCCAGTATTTTTCAAAGCCGACCGATGTACGTTCCGAATTTCCGTATCCGAGCGCTGTTATGTAATTGGAAAGGGCGTCGAGCCAGACGTACATCACATGATTCTCATCATCGGGCACCGGAACTCCCCACGATACCGCCGATTTTTGACGGCTGATCGAAAGGTCCTGCAATCCGCCTTTGATGAACGAAAGTACCTCATTGCGGCGGGATTCGGGACGTACAAGCCCGGCATCGACTTCGATCAGGCCGATCAGAAAGTCGTCGTAATCCGACAGGCGGAAGAAGTAGCTTTCCTCGGAAACCTTATCGAGCGCCCGTTCGTGTATCAAACAGTACGGCACATCCGAACCTTCGGGCGTGTAATATTCATCATCGGTCTTAAAGGCCGCGCATGGAGCGCAAAACAAGCCTTCATAAAACCCCTTATAGATATTATCCTTGCCTTTAGGAGTAGTGTTCTTCGCGATCTCACGCCACAGATGCTGAACGCCTTCGTAGTGAAACGGTTCCGTGGTGCGCATAAAGACGTCGTAACCGCCGCTTTCGGTATCAAGTCCGAAATCATGAAACATCCGCTTTAGCTCACCCGAAATGTAA
>JAYSON010000113.1:0-5487 GCA_043722725.1 Chloracidobacterium sp. | reverse complement strand
CCGAAATGGAAAACGAGCAGTGACACTAGCCCTCCTGTTTTAGCAAGGGTGGACACGTTTCGCGGACGGGGTGGTTGTTTACCCGTGTTCTCCTATTCCCATGTCCCTTAGTCGGCAAAAACCGGATAGGAATTTCCACAATTTCTGTGGAAAAACAGGTCTTTTCCACTATGTTAAATCGTTCAAGTCTTTGTAGCATGGGCACTTCTAGCATTCTGCACAAAACGACTGCATGCCTTTGATGAAAATTCGCAAGCCTCATTATTTCAACAGATACACTTTTGCGGCGATTGTCGTGTGGGCAGGGGTCGTATTTGGATTGACAAGTTGCGGAGCCAGGAATCAAGATCCGCACACTCAGTCTGAAATTACGTATGCACCGTCGGCAGCCGCGGTCAATATAAATACCGCTTCTTTCGCGGAGCTTCAGAAAATTCCTTATGTCGGAGAGAAACTAGCGGCTCAAATTGTTGAGCACCGGGATTGTTACGGACAGTTCCGCAAACCCGAAGATCTCATTCTGATTCCCGGAATCAGCGATTCTCGGTTCAGAAAAATACGGGATCAAATTCGAGCCGATTAAATTTTCCATGGCCGAAAATGCCTCAATACCGAGCTTTTCGAGCTTTCCAATGCTCTGGCTCGCAATATTTTATGCAATCGGAATAGTTGCTGGCCGAAATTATCCGGTCAGTGTACAGTTTCTCGTAGTCGTTTGCCTTTCGTCGGCAATTGCCGCAGGGGCTTTTCCTCGCAAAGGGTTTTCATTGATCTTCGTGGCGATTGCTTTTGTGGCCGCCGGTTCGACTACGTTTTTACTTCATCAAGGCAACATATCGGACGACCGGATAAAGCGGATTTACGACGAGAAGGAGATAGCTTCCGGCGAACCGGTTGAGATAGTTGGTACGCTTATCGGAGATCCGGAAGCGGCATTCGACGGATTTTTTATAACCGTAAACAACGAACGACTTAATTATAAAGGGAGCGAGCGTAACGTCTCAGGCCGACTGCGATTATTTGCTCCGATCCAAAGCCCGGAAATGACCGAAGATTACAGGTCTTTAAATCTTCGGACCGGCTCAAAGATTCGTGTAGCCTGCAATCCGGTTCGTGAAGAGAGCTATCAAAACCCGGGCGTTCTATCTCGAAAAGAGCTGCTTGACTGGCAGGATCTGGACGCGACCGCGACGCTGAAAAGTCCATTGCTTGTTGAGAAACTAGGTGATGCATCGTCGTGGAATCCCACCCATGCCATTTATTCGTCGCGTCAAAATCTTTTAAATAAGTTTCGAGAGAAATTCGGCATCGCGACCGCTGGGATAATGAACGCGTCGCTGCTCGGCAATAAACATTTTCTGGATAAAAGTTCGGCCGAGGTTTTTCGCGAAGGCGGAACGTTTCACATCCTCGTAATCTCGGGACTTCACATCACGTTTATTGGCGGACTTTTGTTGCTGCTGGTCAGGATATTTACCAGGAATAGGCTGGGCCAGTTCGGTTTTGTTTCGTCATTTTTGTGGATATACACAATAGCTGTCGGGGCCGAAGTTCCGGTTGTACGGGCGAGCCTCATGTTTACGATCCTGCTTTTTTCGCACGTCATCTATCGGACCAGCTCGCTAGTCAATTCTCTCGGTGCCTGTGCATTGGTGCTTTTGGTATGGCGGCCGCAGGATCTTTTCGGACCGTCATTTCAACTTACGTTTGTCAGTGTCGCGGCGATCGTAATTATGGGTTTTCCGTTGATCGGGAAACTTCGGTCTATCGGAGCCTGGACACCGACGATCGAGGCCCCGTTCCCACCGTTCGTTCCGAGATGGCTGAAACGGATTTGCGAGACGATCTACTGGAACGAGGATGCTTGGCGAGTCGAAGCAAAACAACACGTGTGGTCGGCTAACCTGTTCAAGTCTCCATATCGCAAAATGAAAGGGCTGGAGGTTTTACAGCGCTCAGCCGCTTTTATTTTCGAAGGGATATTGGTTTCGATAATAGTACAACTTTGGCTTCTTCCATTTTTGGTCGTCTATTTCCACCGAATATCCGTCTTCTCGGTGCTGCTTAACCTTTGGGCCGGTGTTTTTATCGCTCTTGAGAGTTTTTCTGCTCTGATTGCCGTTTGCTTTTCATTCATCAGCGATGCTCTGGCTTTTCCACTCATTAAACTAACGGAACTTTTCAATTGGCTGTTGATCGCCTTCCCAGGTTTTTTCGTTCAGAATGACTGGGCTAGTTTTCGTCTCCCGGTTTACGCTGGCTGGCCGGGTTCGATCTACGCGATCTATCTTTTACCCGTGGTCGTGCTGGGTTACGCGGTTTATAACTGGAACCCGTTTGCTATGCCCGGCTTACGGGCAGAAGCCCGCCTAAGTCTCAAAACTATTTTAGGTTTTGTTTCACTGACATTTTTCCTCGGCGCCGGTATCATTTTTCATCCGTTCAGTGCGCCTCGTCCCGATGGAAGGCTGCGCATTGATTTCCTGGATGTCGGCCAAGGCGACTCGGCGTTGATCACATTCCCTGACGGCACAACGATGCTTGTCGATGGCGGCGGCCGTGTTAGCTACAAGAACAGTGATAGAGAGGACGAATCCGAGGTTTTCGAGCCGGACGTACCGAGCATCGGTGAATCGGTTGTTTCCGAGTTTTTGTGGGAAAAGGGATATTCGAAAATCGACTATATCGTTGCAACGCATGCAGATGCGGATCATATTCAGGGGCTAACTGACGTGGCCCGGAACTTTAGAGTCGGTTCGGTTTTAGCCGGGCGTAGGCCAATGGGCGACCCAGACTTCGCCGTGCTTGCCGATACTTTGCTTCGTCGCCGAATCCCGTCGGTAACTATCGGACGATCCGAGCGATTGAACGTCGGCGGTGTAATTGTCGACTTTCTTTATCCCACTGCGACGGAGGATTCGGAAGCCGTGTCGGATAACGACCATTCGGTTGTAGTGCGTATCGTGATGGAAGACCGGGCCTTTTTGTTGACCGGCGACATAGAAAGGCACGCCGAATCGGAAATCTTAGCCGCTGACGGCACGCTAGCCGCCGATCTGATTAAGGTGCCGCACCACGGCAGCCGGACAAGCTCGACGGATGAGTTTGTCACGGCGGTTCATCCTGAATACGCGATCATCTCAGTCGGCCGCCATTCGCCATTCGGCCATCCTCACCCCGAAGTCGTCAAACGCTGGCGTGCATCCGGCGCAAGTGTGATGACTACCGGCGCGAACGGCATGATCTCGGTTTCAACCGATGGACACGATTTAGTCATTGGGCGATTTATCGAGTAGGTTATCCGTTATTCCGGACATAAAAAAGCTCGAGACAGCTTGCCTCCAGCTTGTCGGAACAAAGTGAAGCCGTTTAGCTCGCAGGAGAATTAAAGCCAAACGCCCACTTCCACGCGTCGCCGTCCTTTACATAGACAGAAGTGCCGTACACCGTCGCCCCTCCTACGTTTTGCCCGTCGCAGATCCCGTCAGCCGTGCCCTTAACGGTCAATATGCCCGTCGTTGGCGTGAGAGATGTGCCGACACCGTCGGTCACGTTTACGCTTTTGATCTCGCAATTTCCCCCGGTCCAGTCTTTCATCGCGTCCGCCTTGTTGGCGAAATAGGTGCCGAATATATTTACGAACGAGACGTCCTTTGCCAGCAGGTCTTCTAGTTTTTTGGCGTCCTTTGCCTTCCAGGCTTCCCAAACCGATTTTTCGACCGCCATCATTGCGTCGGTGCTCGGATCGGGGGCAGGAGCGGCAGGCTTGGACTCATCCTTTTTGTCGGCCTGTTTTGCCGGCGGCGCGGGCGCGGCCTTAGGCGGATTCTTTGGATCAAAGATTAAATTCTCGCCGTGAAAGACAGCTTTCCACTTGTCGCCGTTGCGGACCCAGACGGTCGCCGCACGTACCGGGCTCGGCAGCTTCATCGCCTTGCCATCCGGACCCGTGCAGGTGCCGTCAAACGTCCCTTTGTAGCTCAGCACCGCCGTATCGGCGTTGATCGTTGACATCTGTGGATCTTCGAGTTTCCAGTCTTTTATTTCGCACTTGCCGCTTGCGATCATCTTGACGACCTCAGCCTTACCCATCCGTTGGCCGCCTTCTACCATAACGAACTTGTCGTTCAGAAAGCCCTCGAAGAATTTTGCGTCACCGTTGAGATATGCTTCGTTGGCCTCTTTGTCCATGGCGAACAGAGCTTCCTTGATCGGTGCGGCAGCCACTGGTTTTGCCGCGTTCGCATTCGCCGTGTTGGCGTTAGCAATAGCAGTATTTGTTACGGTGTTCGTCGCCGGTGCACCGCAGGCTGCCAAAAAGGCTGCGAAGGCGAGCGTTAGCACTATAAAAATAATACGTTTCATTAATTTTCTCCTCATAAGAAACCGATGATCTGTTTAAACAGCCGACGGCCTCGATACATACAGCGGTGCGTTCCAATGATGGTTCTAATGATGGTTCTAATTTGTAATTCTGAATTCGACATCACTATACACTCATATGCCATTCTCGCAACCGAACCGCCGACAAAAAAAGCCGCAACCCCAAACGAAGAAGTCGGAACTGCAAGCAGAAAGCCGCGACTGTAAAAGCCCGCGGCATTATTTTTTGTAGCTGCCGGATCGGCCTGAAGCTACCTTACCTTGGCGTTTCGAAAATGTAGGCCGCCTTCCACATGTCGCCTTCTTTTACAAAGATGGACGTGCCCCACAGGTTTTGGAGCTTTTGGCCATCACAGGTGCCGTCGGCATTGCCTTTGTAGGTGAGGATGGCGACTGTCGGGGAGATCGAGCTTGCCATCCCGTCCGTAGGGCCGGCACTTTTGATCTCACACTTACCGGCGGTCCACATCTTGATCACTTCGGCCTGCGAGAATGTTGCCTTTCCCGACGCGTCAACGAATCCAAGGTCAGTAGCCGTTGTTTCCTGCAATGCTTTGGCGTCCTGGGTTCTCCAACCGTCCCAGCCTTTTTTCTCAATAGCCATCAGAGCATCTGTCAAAGCATCGGCGGGTTTTGCATCGGCGGGCTTGGCAGGTGTTTCCTTTTTCGCTACCGGAGCCGGAGCTTTCCCGTCTTTGATTGGCACTTCGTTGTGATAGGCGGCCTTCCACTCGCTGCCACTTCGCACAAACAAGGTCGCGGCGATGGATGGACTCGGTATCTTCTGGCCGTCGCAGGTACCGTCAACGGTCGATTTAGAGGTTAATACTGCTGCGTCAGGACCGACCGGGGTCATTTTTTCTTCCGACAGCGAATAGCTCTTGACCTCGCATTTCGAGTCGGTGATCATTTTTATTTCATCTGCTTTGTTAGTTCGCTTGCCATCGGCGTAGGCGACAAAGCTATCGGTGAGGAGGCCTTCGAAATGTTTGCCATCCTTGTTTTTCCAAGCCTCAAAGGCTTTGTTTTCAATTGCGAGCAGGCCCTCTTTAGTCGGAGCAGCGGCCATAGGTTTTGCAGCGTTGGCATTGGCATTGGCGTTGG
>JAYSON010000112.1:0-8202 GCA_043722725.1 Chloracidobacterium sp. | reverse complement strand
CTGCACCAAACCGTCGTCACTGCCCGTCCAGATAACGCCCGGCTTTACAGGTGATTCATCGACCGTGAAGATCGTGTCGTAATACTCTATGCTGGTGTTGTCCTGCGAGATCAGCCCGCCGGAGGATTTTTGACGTGCTTTATCGTTTCGGGTCAGATCGGGTGAGATTGCCTGCCAGGATTGGCCTTCATCAATCGAGCGAAAAAGAACGTTGGCCGCCGTGTATAGTGCGTATTTCCCATCGGTCTTATGAGGCGAAAACAAGATGGGGAAATTCCACTGAAATCGATATTTTGTGCCGTCTGCGCCCGAACCCATAGGATTGTCGGGATAGACATCGACGTTTCTTTCCTGACCGGTGCGGCGGTCAAATCGCGTCAAAAGTCCGTCGTAGCTTCCCGCGAAAACAACGTTCGAATTTTCGGGATGCGGAGCGATCCATCCGGATTCGCCGCCGCCGACCGCGAACCAATCGCTTGTCGTGATCGCAAAACCATCCGAACGCGAGGCTATGCGGACCGTCGAATTATCCTGTTGGGCTCCATAAATGTTGTAGGGAAAATCGTTGTCGGTGGTGACGCGGTAAAACTGCGCCGTCGGTTGATCCTGCTCCGTCCAACTGGCGGCGCCGTTAACGCTCACGTTTGCACCGCCATCGTTTCCGTTGATCATGCGGTTTGGGTCATTCGGACTGATCCAAAAATCATGATTGTCACCGTGCGGAACGCTGACATTCGAAAAAGTGCGTCCGCCGTCGATCGATCTGTGAAACCCGACATTGAGGACGTAAACCGTATTTTCGTTTCCCGTATCCGCGTAAACCCGATTGAAATACCAGGGCCGCTGCTTAATATTGGCGTTATCGCTAACTTTCTGCCAAGTTTCGCCGCCGTCGTCAGATCGAAAAAGCCCGCCCTCTTTGGCCTCGACCATCGCCCATAAACGATTGGTGTTTACCGGCGAGACGGCAACATTTATCTTTCCCAGCACACCGGTCGGTAGTCCTTTATTTCGTGTTATTTCTGTCCACGTATCGCCGCCGTCGATCGATTTGAAGAAGCCGCCGCCCTCACCGCCGCTGTCCATTCGATGCGGTTTGCGCCCTATTTGCCAGAAAGCGGCGTAAAGCGTGTTCGGGTTTGTTGGATCGAGAATTAAATCGCTTGCACCGGTTTCCGCATTGCGGAAAAGTATCTTTTCCCACGTTTTTCCGCCGTCCTTGCTGCGAAAGATGCCGCGTTGTTCGTTACTACCCCAAAGATGTCCAATCGCGGCCACATAAACGATGTCCGGATTTTTCGGATTCACGCGTACGCGCGATATTTGCTGGGTGTCGGTCAATCCAACATTTTTCCATGTTTTTCCCGCGTCAATTGACTTATAAACACCGTCGCCGCTCGATACGTTGCCGCGGACCGTCTCCTCGCCCATTCCCACATAGATAATATTCGGGTCCGAGTCGGCAGCTTCGATTGCGCCGACCGAACCTGTCTTAAAAAAGCCGTCCGAAACGTTTAGCCAGTTTGCTCCGCCGTCGGTGGATTTCCAGACACCGCCGCCCGTAGAGCCGTAATAGTAAACATTCGGCTGGCCGGAAATCCCCTCGACCGCCCCAACACGCCCGCCGCGAAAGGGGCCGATCAGCCTATATTTAAATTCTTTGAGCGGATCATCTTTTTTCTGAGGCACGGTTGCCGTCTGAGCACCGGTTTGAAAATATGAGAAAAGAGAAATGATGATCGCCGAAAATACGATAACGACATTGCGAACTAACGGAGAAACGCCGCGAAATATGAGCATTCTTATACCTCAAAATGTGGGTTTTTACCTGATGATTTTTACTGTTATTCAGAAAACCTAAACGAATTCCGCCGTAAAAACAAATGCTGTGGTTTGATTTATGAATGCTCCGGCCCAATTCGGCATTTTTAAGGTGAATTGGATGGGTCGCGAAGCGGCCATAATGTTCCCCAGGGTGGCGGCCTGTAATCATCGGCAGATACGCGAGTGTAAACGACCGTGAAAATAGCAGAGATCGGGTGACATCTTTGTCGACGCGAGGAGCACTCCTTAAAGCCGAATTTCTGCTGATATCCACGCATTAATGCGTTGCAAGAAAGTGCGTAACAATGCGAAAATAATCATTTGTTATACCGATAGAACTTTATACCTACAAGGACTTAAAATGGGGAATACGACAGAAGCAGTAATCATAAGCGCGGCGAGGACACCGACGGGGAGGTTTTTGGGGGCTTTGAAAGGGTTTACAGCACCGGAACTTGGCGCGATCGCTATCAAGGAAGCGGTCAAGCGGGCCGGCGTCGATCCGGCAAAGGTTGACGAGGTTATCATGGGCTGCGTGGTTTCGGCGGGCATCGGGCAGGCACCGGCACGTCAAGCGGCCTTAAAGGCGGGGCTGCCGGTGGAAGTTTCGGCTTTGACCGTGAATATGGTCTGCGGTTCGGGCTTGCGGGCGGTGGCGTTGGCTTCGCAGTCGATCCAGCTTGGCGATGCGGAGTTTGTCGTGGCGGGCGGTATGGAATCGATGTCGAATATTCCTTACGCTTTGCAGACGGCGCGCGAAGGTTTTCGGATGGGAAATCAGACGGCGACCGATCTTATGATCCATGACGGACTGTGGTGCCCGTTCGAAAATTGGCACATGGGAAATACGGGCGAAATAGTTGCCGACAAACATCAGATCACGCGCGAGGCGCAGGACGATTATGCATATAATTCGCATCGCAAAGCGGCGGAAGCACAGTCTGCGGGTAAATTTAAGGATGAGATTATTCCGATCGAAATACCGCAAAAGAAAGGCGACCCGGTCATTTTGGATTATGACGAACCGGTCCGGCCCGACACTACGGCTGAAGCATTAGGCAAGCTGAAACCAGCGTTCAAGAAAGACGGCGGAACGGTCACAGCGGGGAACGCTCCGGGCGTGAATGACGGTGCATCGGCCCTGGTCGTTACTTCGGCGGAGAATGCTGCCGCTCTTGGCGCTGAAACGCTTGGCCGCATTGTTTCATACGCCGTTTCTGGCATCGAGCCGAAACATATTATGCTTGCTCCGGTCGAAGGCATTCGCCGGGCGGTTAAAAAAGCCGGGTGGGAACTTTCAGACGTCGATCTTTTCGAATTGAACGAAGCGTTCAGTGTTCAGGCCTTAGGTGTGATGAAGGAGCTTGGCATTGATCCGGAACGGGTAAACGTCAACGGCGGAGCTGTCGCACTCGGCCACGCTATCGGCAATTCTGGCGGGCGCGTGCTGACGACGCTGCTTTATGAAATGAAGCGGCGCGGCGTGAAACGCGGAGTAGCGGGCCTTTGCTTGGGAGGCGGGAATTCGGTGGCAATGGCGGTAGAGCGGATTTAGCTTTTTATCTCCGGAATAACTGAAAACTGATAAGTAAAAACTGATAACTTAAGAGATTGTTTTCCGTTTTCAGTTATCAGTTTTCACTTATCAGTTATTGCGGGGAGTTTCTTTTTAAACTTATGACAGATATTATTGGCGTAATCGGCGCCGGGACAATGGGTAACGGCATCGCCCAGACGGCTGCGAGTGCGGGTTTTGGCGTGGTGATGTGCGATGTCAACGCTGAATTCGTTGAAAAGGGAATTCAGAACATCGGCAAAAGCCTTGATCGTTTCGTAAAAAAGGAAACGATGACGGAAGACGAGAAGGCGATTGTTCTCGGCAGAATAACTATCACGACGGCTTTCGACGATTTGAACGATTGCTCGCTGATCGTCGAGGCGGCGACTGAAAATTTCGATATCAAGAAACGAATCTTCGAAAAACTGGACGCGATCACTTCTCCGGATACAATCCTTTCTTCAAACACCTCATCGATCTCAATAACAAAAATCGCCGCCGTAACTAAGCGGCCGGACAAGGTAATCGGGATGCACTTTTTCAACCCGGTCCCGCTTATGAAACTGGTTGAGGTTATTCGCGGAATTGCCACGTCCGATGAGACTTACGTAAAGGTGAAGGCCCTTTCAGAGAAACTCGGCAAGGTTCCCGTGGAATGCAATGATTATCCGGGATTTGTAGCGAATCGAGTGCTGATGCCGATGATAAACGAAGCGATATTTGCCCTGCACGAAGGTGTTGCGACCAAAGAAGCGATAGACGAGATTATGAAACTGGGCATGAATCATCCCATGGGGCCGCTGACATTAGCGGATTTTATAGGCCTGGATGTTTGCTTGGCAATACTTAATGTCCTGCATGAAGGTTTGGGCGACCCGAAATATCGCCCGTCGCCGTTGTTAAAGAAATACGTCGATGCCGGCTGGCTTGGACGTAAGAGCGGTAAAGGATTTTACGATTATCCGTAGCTTTTACGATTACCAGGAAAACGTATGCAGTTCCCGCTTGACCACGTGATCGCCGGATGTTGGAAATACCCTGCCTGCCGAGGCGGCAACCACTCCTACTTCGTAAGCAGGAGGCGATTGAGGAACTAAAGTAGGAACTCCAAACGTTTGTCCTGCATCTAAAACGAAGTGGCGTTTTTCCACGTAATACATACGAAATTTTTTCTCCAAGGAATTAAACATGCGAAAAATTATTGCATTTCTAACAGTTGCGGTTTGTGCCTTGTCGGCTGCTTCCGCTTTCGCTCAAGTGAAAGTTGCCCCGCTGAACATCAAGGAGCGGACCCTTGCGAACGGCCTGAAGATCGTGTCGCTGCAGGACAATTCCAGCCCGACGGTCGCTATACACGTCTGGTACAACGTTGGCGGCAAGAACGACCCGGTGGGCAAATCGGGATTTGCACATATGTTCGAACACATGATGTTCAAATCCACGAAGAACATGCCGAACGAGAAGATGGATCGTTTGACTGAAGACGTCGGCGGTTTTAATAACGCTTCGACGGCGGATGATTTTACGAATTATTACGAGGTTGTTCCGTCCAATTATCTTGAGACGCTTCTCTGGGCCGAAAGTGACCGGATGGTCAATCTAAACGTAGACGATGCCAATTTCGCATCCGAACGCGACGTGGTTAAAGAGGAATACCGTCAAAGCGTGCTCGCTCAGCCCTACGGTCAATTCAACGAGTACATCAGCAGCCTTTCATACGCTGTACACCCTTACAAACGTGGGGTTATCGGCAATCTCGATCAGCTCAACGCCGCTACGTCGGCGGATGCCCGCGCATTTCACGATCTTTATTACCGGCCGGATAACGCCTATCTGATCGTCGTAGGGGATTTTGATCAAAAACAGTTCGACGCCTGGACTGATAAGTACTTCGGAAGGCTCGCGAAACCGAGCGGCACGATACCGCGTGTCACCGAGGTTGAACCGGAACGAACCAAAGAGGCGCGTCACATAACGACCGCGCCGAACGTTCCTTTTCCCGGCGTTGCGATCACGTACTTGGGGCCACCATCTAAAGATGCGGATATCCCCGCCTTCCTGATCGTCGAAAGCATTTTGTCCGGCGGCGAAAGCTCAAGGCTTTATCAAAGCCTTGTTTACAAACAGCAAATCGCCCAGGAAGCGTCGTTTAATGCGGATATTCGGGTCGACCGAAGCTTACTTTATTTCCAGGCTATCGCGGCGGAAGGTAAAACTGCTGAGGCGATGGAAAAATCCCTCCTTTCCGAGCTTAAGATAATTCAGGATTCACCCGTAACGGCGAAGGAGTTGGAAAAAGCAAAAAATCAGCTTATCTCAAAAGCAATAAGGGCCCGTGAAAATAACGATGGAAAGGCTATCGTGATTGAACGGGCAGTTGCGTATCAAGGCGATCCGAAGGCCGTTAATTCGGATATTCAAAAGCTCCAGGCAGTGACTGCCGCGGATATTCAGAGAGTTATGAAAAAATATTTTACGGATAATAATCGTGTCGTCATCTACTATTCGGCCGATGGAGGTACGAAATAATGGTCAATTTGAAACCCTTTATTATTTTTCTTCTAATACTTTGCGCCTTCGTGATGAATACCCTCGCGCAGGAAACGCCTCCTGCGCCGGGAGCACCAAAGTCCGGTTCGGTACCGGCAGTCCGGGAAAAGAAGTTGGGCAATGGACTGACCATCGCCGTCGTGGAGCGGAAAGGCGTGCCGCTGGTAACGATCCAATTGCTTGTAAAGGCAGGTGCTTCGGCCGAGGATGGGAGCAAAGCGGGGCTTGCCGACCTAACAGCGTCAATGCTGACAAAAGGCACGAAGACAAAAACCGCGACGCAGATCGCTGAAGAGATCGAATTCCTTGGCGGCTCCATCAACAGCGGTGCGGGCTGGAACAGTTCATTCGTTTCAGTGACAGTGACTTCGGACAAGGTCGATCAGGCAATGGCGATCCTTGCCGACGTTGTACTGAACCCAAAATTCGACCAAAAGGAACTCGATCTGCTTAAGTCGCAGACGCTCGACGGACTCACGTACAATCTTAAACAACCCTCGTTTCTCGCCAACTATGTTGCGAGCAAATACAGCTTTAACGAGCATCCGGCGGGTGGTACCGATACAAGCATTGGCGCGATTTCAAGAAGCGACGTCGCCGCTTTTCATAAAGCAAATTATCTCGCTAAAAATTCGGTGTTGATCTTTACAGGTGATGTTTCCAAATCACAAGCTGTTGGCGATGCGTCTAGATTGTTCGGGCTGTGGAAAAAAATAAAAGAAACCCCCTTCACGATAGTTGGAACAGTGGGCGGTAACGGTTCATCAGAGAAAGCATCTGAAAAATTGACCTCGTTTGCCAAACGGATTCTCGTTGTAGATTTTCCTAAGTCAGGACAAGCGGCAGTTAATTATGCAAAAAAGACACCGTTTGGGCGTGTTGATGGTTGTAATGTCGTAACTTATATGTGCGAGCCGTCTGACTCCTATTACACAGCAAGTGTGCTCAACTCCGTTCTTGGCGGTGGCTATTCATCACGATTGAATTACGAGATCCGAATAAAACGCGGACTTAGTTATGGTGCGGGAAGCAGTTTCGCGTGGCGAATCGGCCCGTCTAATTTTTCGACCCGAACTCAGACTAAGAATGAATCGGCCGCAGAAGTCGGCGAACTCGTTATCGCAGAATTGACGCGACTCATCCAAGATTCGATTCCCGAATCCGAATTGATCCCTCGAAAATCGGTTTTAACTGGAGGCTTTGGCCGTAGCCTTGAAACTACTACTGGATTAGCAAATGCAATTGGCGATCTCTTCAGTTTCAGCATTCCTGCTGAAGAAATCAATTCATACGTTAGCAAGACAAACTCCGTCAAAGACATGAGCATACGAAACTTTGGATGGATGAATCTCGAAGGCGGCGATATTATCATTGTCGGCGACTACTCGATCTTTAAAGACGATCTGGCAAAGCGGTTTCCGAATATGAAGATCGATGTTATCGAGGCGGCTGATCTCGATCTGAGCAAGGACAATCTCCGAAAATAAGAATTTCCCACGAAACACACGTAAAACACGAAAAGCGGTTAGACTAATTTCTAGACGCCTTTCGTGCATTTTGTGTGTTTCGTGGGCGCACTTTCTTTATGCATCAAAACCTCCGAACATTTATTGAATCCCTTCGCAAAGAGGACGAGATCGTCGAGATTTCGTCCGAGGTCGATCCGTATCTTGAGATCGCGGAGATACATCGTCGCGTCATAGAAAGCCAAGGCAAGGCTTTGCTGTTCACGAATGTGAAGGGTTCGACGTTTCCGGTTGCGACCAATTTGTTTGGCACGAATAAACGCATCGATCTCGCGTTTGGGGGCAGGCCGTTGGAGTTTGTACGCCGGGCGGTCGAGATGGTGGACGTCCTCATTCCGCCAAAGCCGGGAAAGCTTTGGAAATATCGCGACATGGCGATGACCGCGTTAAAACTTGGCACGAAGAAGGTTGCTCGCGCCCCGGTACTGGATTCACGGCAGAATACAGTCGATTTAGAGAAGATCCCGCTGCTCCAGCTTTGGCATGAGGACGGCGGGCATTTTGTTACCTTGCCGCTTGTTTATACCGAAAGTCCGGTGACCGGCAAATCTAATCTTGGGATGTACCGGATGCAGCGTTACGACAAAACATCAACCGGAATACACTGGCAAATCGGTAAGGGCGGCGGCTTTCATTATTACGAGGCTGAGGAGCAAAGTAAACCGCTTCCTGTAACGATTTTTCTTGGTGGTCCGCCGGCAATGATTCTGTCGGCAATCGCGCCGCTGCCCGAAGATGTGCCCG
>JAYSON010000111.1:0-4442 GCA_043722725.1 Chloracidobacterium sp. | reverse complement strand
GCGGCCTTCGCCGGCCGTGTAGTAGGTGCAGTCTATCGCTTCCTGGACGTCGCCGCCCGCTTCTTTGAGGACCTTACCCATCTCGCGGGTCATCTGCCGTGTGAATTCCACCTTGTTTGCACGAAGAATTTCGCCCAAAGTGAAGAGCAATTCCGCCCGTTTCGGCGCGGGTGTCCGACGCCATTTTGTCGCGGCGTTTTTTGCGGCTTCGACGGCCCGGTCAACATCTTCGGCGTTCGAACTTGGAAATCTGCCGACAATATCTGTTGTGTCGGCAGGGTTTACATTGTCAAACCATTCGCCGGAAGAGCTTTTTACCCATTCACCGGCAATGAAATTATGATAAGTTTTGGTCGATGATTTTTTTGATTTTGCTTCTTTCGATTTAGACATAACGATGAGTTTAGAGGGGAAAAGTTTAAAGTTCAAAGTTCGAGGTTCAAAGTTTATCTAAACCTTGAACCCGAACTTTGAACTTTGAACCTTTTGAATTGGCTTTACTGTACCGAAAACTGAACTATCCTAACCTGCGAGCTGCGGTTTCGCGGGCTAAAGGTCAACACATGCAGGACGACGGCATCGCCGAGCTTTAGTTTGCTGACGATCGCGGTGAATGACTTTACGTCTGTGACCGGCAAGCGGTTTATCCGCTGAATCAAGTCGCCCTCGCCAAGAGCCTCAACGCCGCTCGACGATTTAACGTCGGCAATGTAACTTTCGGGGTTGATCTCTTTTACCAGCAATCCCTTCTGCCCGTCGAGCTTGTACAGTGCGGCCAGGTCGGGCGTGATCTCGGTCAGCGTCAGGCCAAAGGGTTTGATCTCTTCGTTAACTCGATTCAGCGGCAGCTTTACCGGCACAGGATCGTCGCTGCTCCTGCCTTGTACCGGCCGCTCACCGAGCCGTAGCGAAGTCTCTTGGCGTTCGATATTAGAACCTACCTCACGCAAATAATAGAGTCCGACGGACTTATCCGGCGGCGTGGCCGCGACTTTGGCGATCAAATCTTGGGCACTTTCGACCGCTTTGCCGTCAAATTCGACGATAATATCGCCGGATTTCAGGCCCGCGATACCGGCAGCACTTTTTGGATCGCTGACTTCAAGCACGATCGCACCTTTGCCGTCCTTAATTCCGTAAACCTTTGCAAACTCCGCCTTTACCGATTCGAGACTGACGCCGAGATAACCGCGGCGGACCTTTCCGCTTTTCAAAATTTGCTCAAAAACAATCGCCGCCTCGGTTGACGGGAACGCAAAACCTACGCCGTTGGAATCTCCGCTCGACGTGGCGATCTGTGAATTGATGCCGATCACCTCGCCTTTCATATTGACAAGCGGACCGCCGGAGTTGCCGCGATTGATGGCCGCGTCGGTCTGGATAAATCGTTGAAAAACTGTGGTGCTCGGCGTCTCGCGATTCATTTGCGAGATGATCCCGGCCGTCACTGTTCGCGAAAGGCCGAATGGCGAACCGATCGCCAAAACCCAATCACCGACCTCCGAACGATTGGAATCACCGAGCTTTATGAACGGCAGGTCTTTGCCCGCCTCAACTTTGAGCACGGCAAGATCGGTCAATTCATCCTCGCCGATGACCTTTGCCAAAAGCTCTTCGCCCGAATCGAGCTTGACCGTTATGCGTACCGCGTCCGCAATGACGTGAGAATTTGTAAGAATATAGCCGCGTTTATCGACGATAAAGCCGCTGCCGACCGAATATGACGGGCGGCGTGGAAGCTGACGGCGGAAAAAATCGAGTACGTCGTCCGAATCGCCCGGTTTTGCATCGCCTTTCGTCGTAAATTCAGGCATCTTCCCTTTTGTATCAATGCTGACAACGGCCGGTTCAACCATTTTGGCGACCGAGGCAAACGAGGTGGAAAGCTGCTCCGGCGAGATATTTACAGTTCGCGGCGACTCGCTTATTCCAGATGTCTGGGCCAAAGCGGCCGACGCCGACAAAACGAAGATTGCGATAAATACCTGCCAATCCGTGCGCGGGAGGCGAAGGTTTTGGTGAAATTGGGACATCAGTAATACTCCTCAAAACTCGAGATTCCGAAAACGTATATTTATTAGGTGTAAGTATATCAAATAAGGCTTTTGTCTGAAAATTTTTCGAATCTCGGGCAAGGTCCTTAATTTTTAAGGCTAAAACTCAGAAGCCGCTAAACCGCGTCCAGATACGCGAAAGGGTCATTTTGGTTCGTGCACATTCGTGCTGTTACATAGTTGCTTCTTGAAGCAACACCACGGAAAACATCGACGAATCACAGATTATCTAACGGATAGATGCAAAGGATAGTAAGGAAAAAATAACTGTTACGAATTCATCGTCAGCATAACCTTCAGTACTCCTTTTAGCGATGCGCGGTCCAAGGCGGTTACGCCGTCAGCTAGAGGAAATTCTTCGCTTATCAGACCTTCTACGCTGATCTTTTTATCGACGAGAAGGTCTAATGCCGGAGCGAATCGACCGCAACGCGAGCCGACGATCGTAATTTCATCGACGACGACACGCGAGGCTTGCCAGGTTGGCGTTCCGTGAAAGGTCGACTTGAGGACGATCTTTCCGCGCGGTTTTACGAGATTGAGCGCGGTTTCGAAGCCCGATTCCGAGCCGCTTGCCTCCACGACGACCTCGAATTGGCGACCGAGTTTGCTTGCATCTTCGGCCAGAATGCCTTCGATATTAGCAGATTCGGCAATGGCTAGTTTCGATCTGTGTTTTCCAATTAGCATGATGTTAGTTGATTTTATTCCGAGTGCCATTGCGCAAAGGATACCAAGCTTTCCATCGCCGATAACGGCAACATGAGTGGCCGCTCCGATTTCCACCTGCTCGGTAATTCCATATGCGGCGGCCAGCGGTTCGACAAAAACGGCCTCGTTGTCGGACACATTAGCGGGCACTTTGAGTAGATTTTGCGAGGGCAGCGTGAGGAATTCGGCGTGGCAGCCGTCGCGGCCGTGAATGCCGAGCACGGTACGCTGCGGGCAATGCCGCGAATCGCCCGCCAGGCAGAGTTGACAGACGCCGCAACCCACATTTATCTCGCCGACAACGCGTTTGCCGATAAGATCGGGGCGATCAATTGACGCTTCTACTATGCCGACGAACTCATGCCCGATCGTGCCGCTAAAACCTGCGTAACCTCTGACGATCTCTAGATCGGTGTTGCAAATGCCCGAACGTAAGACGCGAACAAGGGCTTCCGTGTCGCTGTTTGACTGCGGAATATCGGAGAGGGTCAACTCACCTCTATCTATTCGTAACGCTTTCATTCGTATTTGACGAATAACTCCATAGGATAGCCACTTCTAGTTTGTATAGTAGACCTTTACGTCGCGCTCGGCGATGATCAGCCACTGGCCATTGATCTTTCGAAACTGCATCTGCTGTCGCACCTTGCCGGTCGAGCGGCGGGTGCCCTGAAACACCCATTCTTTATCGAACGCGGCCGATGCCAGGTCGCCGGAATCATCAACCAGGATATCCATATTGCTGACGGTGAACGAGATCGAGTCGAACATGGTAAAAGCCCGCTGTTTGTCGCTTCGGACAAAACCGACGCTGGCGTTACGCTTTCGGTAATAATCGACCGTGTTCGCATATTTGCTCATGTAACCGTCAAGATCGCCCGATTCGGCAAGCGATTTCCAGTCGTAGATCTGTTGCGTAACCTCGCGGGATGCCCGCGGTTTATCGATCTCCCGCGGCGTTGGTGTGATTATCGAAACGGGCGGAGATGCATTATTGTTTGCGACCGAGGAAGCCGGCGACTTGATCGCGGCCGGAGTCGGCGTAATCAGACCGTTCGAATTTATATTCCGCGCCGGAAAGATATTTTGATTTCCGTTTCCATTGTTCGTATTCGTCCCAATGTCATAGCCGACGCCTTTGAAATAAAGCCATGCCCCAATGCCGATAACGCCGAAAAGCAGGAGCATCGCGAGGGCGGTGACCGCTACGGCAAGAGCGGTTTTTGAACGGGACGGCTTCGGCTTAAGAGACGATACGTGCGTGACCTCGCTTTTTTGGTTCCACTGGGGGGTCTCGGAATCACGAGGCGGAATGTTCGCACGCGCTGAGGTTTCAATCTCCCGTCCGCCGAATGAAACGGTAGGCTGCTCGGTCATCAAAGCAATATCGAGCGGCGTGCCGTCCTGCAAACAGAACCGTAGCGTGTCGTCAGTGTATCGCGTATGGCAGCTCGGACAGGTTTTCATCGCCTTATTTTCGATTGCCTAGCCGGCATCTTGTTGTCCCGGGGCAACACAAATTAGTAAAACGACCCCCGATTCCACGAAAATTTACATTTCGGGCGAGTCTATTTATACTTTGGGTCATGACTAGTTAAGTCATGGATAGTTGATAATTTTCAATAGAATGGAGTAAAGATTTTCTTTTCTATAATTGAATCTAAACTCACATTCTTT
>JAYSON010000110.1:0-8980 GCA_043722725.1 Chloracidobacterium sp. | reverse complement strand
GGTGTTTCAACGGGAGCCGTCTCGATTGTACCGACTTCCTTATCAACTCCGGCTGTTTCATCGACTACTGCTGCTTCCTTTGCCTTTTTGGTCGGTGTCTTTTTGGCATCGCCCTCGTCTTTCTTCTTTTCTGGTGCCGGAACGGCTTTTTTCTCAGCTATCTTGGCTTTTTTTGGTATGAAAATGGTGAACATTTGATAGCCCTCCATCTTCGGATACACCTCGACATCGGCCAGATCGGCTAGGTCCACCGTCAATTTCTTCAATATCTTTGCACCCAGCTCCCTGTGCGTCATTTCGCGGCCGCGGAACGCGATCGCGGCCCGCACCTTGTCGCCCTCGCCCAGCCATTGGCGGGCATGTTCCATTCGGTAATTGTAATCATGATCGTCCGTACCTGGACGGAATTTGATCTCCTTAACCTGCACAGTGACCTGCTTCTTCTTCGCCTCATGCGCCTTTTTCTTTTGTTCGTACAAAAGCTTTCCGTAGTCGATGATCTTACAAACCGGCGGTTTCGCCGTCGGCGCGATCTCAACTAGGTCCAGTCCCATCTCACGGGCCTTTGCGATCGCATCACGCGTATCCATCACACCAAAAGCTTCGCCGTCCTCAGTAACCACACGCACCGACGGCACTCTAATCCGTTCATTCGTGCGATGTAGCGGCTCACGAAAACGCGGGCGATTTCTATTTCCACCAAATCTTCTTGCGATACTAGCCTCCTTTTGCTATTAGCCAACTAAATACTCCGCCGCAGTTTTTGCTGACGGATCATCTCCGTAAATTCCTCGAGCGGCATCGCGCCGATGTTGCCCAGTTTTCTCTCGCGAACGGCGACCGATCCATCTTCGACCTCTTTGTCGCCTAAAACCAACATATACGGCACTTTCTGTATCTGTGCATCTCGTATTTTCGCACCGATTTTATCAGATATCGTATTCGATATAACTCTAAAGCCCGCTGAGCGAAGTTCGCCTGCTACTTTCTCTGCGTAATCGTTAATGCGGTCTGTGATCGGCAGCACGGCGACCTGAACCGGAGCTAGCCACAGCGGAAAAGCACCCGCGTAATGCTCGATCAGCACACCAAAAAATCTTTCGATCGAACCGAAAAGTGCCCGGTGGATCATAAATGGCCGGTGCTTAAGATTATCTTCGCCGGTGTATTCGAGCTGAAAACGCTCGGGCAAATTGAAATCCAACTGAATGGTGCCTAATTGCCAAACGCGTCCGATGGCATCCTCGATATTGATATCGATTTTCGGCCCGTAAAATGCGGCTTCGCCTTCGATTCGTTCATACGAAATATTCCTTTCGCGAAGTGCATTCGCCAGCGAATCCTCCGCACTAGCCCAATCTTCGTCTGCACCGAGATAGCCCTTGTTTTCCGCCGCACCACGCACCGAAAGCTCGAATTTTACTTTATCGAAACCATAAGTCTCAAAGACCTTGATGGCAAAATCCAGGCAGTCCGAAACCTCGGTGCTGACCTGATCGGGCCGCACAAACAAATGAGCGTCGTCTACCGAAAATCCGCGAACCCGCATTAAACCATGCAGCGTACCCGAAAGCTCGGCACGATAAACTGTGCCCATTTCGGAATAACGCTGCGGCAGATCGCGGTACGAACGCGGTGACGATTTGTAAATGCCGATGTGGAAAGGGCAGTTCATGGGCTTTAGACGATACTCTTCATCCTCGATGCTGGTCGGGGCATACATCGAATCGGAGTAATTACCTTCGTGCCCGCTGGTCACCCACAACGCGCGTTTCGCAATGTGAGGAGTAAATACAAAACTATAGCCTCGTTGTTCAAGCTCCTCACGGAGAAGCTTTTCCATCTCCATACGGACGATGCCGCCCTTCGGATGCCAGAGGATCAAGCCCGGGCCGTAATCATCCGAAATCGAAAATAGATCGAGCTCCTTGCCCAAACGTCGATGATCTCGTTTTTCGGCTTCCTCACGCTGTTTTACCCAGGCGTCAAGTTGTTCCTGTTTCGCAAACGCGGTCCCGTAGATCCGCTGCATCTGCACGTTTTCCGCGTCGCCCTTCCAGTAAGCACCGGACAAGGCAAGCAGCTTGAACGCCTGCAATTTGCCCGTATGCGGCACATGCGGGCCCAAACAAAAATCAATGAACGACGAATTATCTATGTAATAAACGCTTGCCGTGTCCGAAACCTTTTCGTCAATCAGTTCGCGTTTTAGCGGTTCGTCACGCTGCTCGAAAATGTCGAGTATCTTAGACTTTTCGATATCTTCGCGGCGATAGACCAAATTCTGCTTAGCCATCGACTTCATTTTTTTCTCGATGACGGGCAGATCTTCCTCCGTTAGATTTCGTGGAGCGATAATGTCATAAAAAAAGCCGTAACGCGGATCTTCCATCAACGCCGGACCGATGCCCAGCTTGGTTCCCGGAAATAATTCCACCACGGCTGCGGCCAAGAGGTGAGCAGTCGAGTGGCGGATAACTTCAAGCCCGTCACGCGTATCGGCGGTGATCGGTTCGATAGAGAGAACTTCGCCATTTCCGGTAAGTTCCTTGTTCAGGTCGACTTCCTCGCCATTGACCTTCGCCGCCAGCGATTTTTTCAGCACGTCACGGTCAAACGCCTTCAGCGCGTCCGCAACCGTCGCGGGCGCAGGAATAGTGCGTTCATTCCCACCGTATTTTACGTTTAATTCGCTCATAATTTCGTAAATTGATTATCGTGAATCGTCTATCGAAAAATCCGATCAACGACACGCTCCCGTTTAACCTAAAAGCAAGTTGCTCTTACGATTCACGATTTACTATTTACGATTCACCACTACCTAAATAGATTTGATTCGATAAGAGCGACTTTGCCTTGCGTTTTCCTAAGAAAACACGAATACACGCTATTAAAAGCGTGTCGTAGTAGTTATAAAGGCTGCAAAGTTCTTCGTAAGCATCGTATCGAAAAGTTGTAAATGGTAGTCTCTAGCAGACTCGAACTGCTGACCCCTACCTTGTCAAGGTAATGCTCTACCAACTGAGCTAAGAGACTATCTTCCGCGTATTTCCAATGAAAAGCGAACTTAAAGGATGCCAAATTTGGCGAAAACTGTCAAGTTTGCACCGTATTTATTGACTTTGCATTAAGGGCATTTGAATTAGCGAATGAAAATGATACACTTGGCCCATCAGCGATCAATGTTTCAAACCGTTGTCGGGTCCGAATACAAGCGTTTAATTCGTTACGCTGCTTTGGCACGACTTTTGTAAAGACTGAATGCAAAGCTGAAGGCTTTAATCGATTCGAACAAGGGAGAAAAAAATGATTTCATTATTGATTTGGTTGGTTTTAGGTTTTCTGGCGGGTTATCTCGCAAAATTAATTTTGCCCGGCGCAGACGGCGGCGGTGTGGTTCTGACAACGATCCTCGGAATTATTGGGGCCGTCGTTGGCGGATTTATAGGAACGTTCATCGGCTATCCGATGGTCAGCAGCTTTAACAACATAGGCAGTTCGATCCCTAGCTTTATTTCATCAATCATCGGTGCGATCGTCGTTTTGGCGATCTACCGTTTGGCCACCGGCCGAAGGGTCACGTAGGAAATATTGCAGCCTAACGAAAAGACCGGCCATTTCTCTTTGGTCGGTCTTTTTGATTTGCCGATTTTCATCTACCTTGTTGTAATATCTATCTTCCACGCGCAGGTGCCGCCCAGCGGTCGATATTCGATACTATAGATATCCAGACAAGGCATACCCGTTCCAAGATCGAGCATTGACAGGCAAAGATTGATTAAGCCACCTGCGAGCAAAACCTATGCATTCCTATTGCCACAAGTTTTGTTGTCCTATTATCCGCATCGTAATTCGGATTGACCTCGCTGAATTCGATCATCTTCGTGTTGGCAAGGCTAGCGGCGTATTTGACGAGCGTGATGAACTCTCCCGCCCGCAATCCGAGCGGCGAAGGTGCCGACGTTCCTGGGGCATCGGCCGAACGAACTGCGTCCATGTCGAAACCGAAAAAAGTGTTGAGTGAGGAACTGTGGTTGATAAACTTCAGCCGTATTTTTTCTTTAAGTTCGATATCAGCCTCTTCGCGCGAACGCAGGACCTCCAGGCTGATGCGGTTTACGCCAAGTTCGCGAATATATGCGTAATAGGTCGGCGAGCAGAAATGCGTCTGGTAGGCGACCTCGTAAAAATATGTCGGCTGTAAAAGCTTCTCTTCCAGTAGCTGACGGTATGGTGTGCCGCTGTTTCGCTTGTCGGCAATACGCACATCCAGATGCGAATCGATATTGATCGCAAGCCACGTTTCAACGCCGAAAACCTCGGCCATCGCCTTGCCGTCCGGATATGAAATGTCGTTGCCGCCGCCAAGCACAATCAGACGCTTGCCGTCTCGGAGCACCTGTTTCACAACCGCACAATGAGTGTCGTGCGTTTCTTCCAAACTCGTCCCGATCCTGACATTGCCGAGATCGAATAGCTTCTTTTTGATGTTAAAAGGCGTAAGTTTGTAAAATTGCTCGCGAATCGCTTCCGGCGCCAACGCCGCACCCTCGCGGCCGTTGTTCCGCCTCACGCCTTCGTCCTGCGGGCAGCCCAGTATAACGATGTCCGAGGCTTCGTACTCCTTTTCATCGCACCCGACCACCTCACCCAAACGCGGATCGTTTCTGTCATTTCTTGTAAAAAAACTTTCGGGGTTCGGACGTGAAGTTAGATCGAAGATTTCGCTCATAGTATTGATGTTCCACAAAAAAACCCTAAGAAACGACACCTTCCTGCCGCTTTCGCACAAGTATTTTCCAATAAACGCTTTAAGTCAATTTCTGACGGCGAAATCAAGAAAATTAACTTTCCTTGCCAATCAATTCGATAAAAAGGCAAAAAAACTTTGTTGCATGGTGAATCATTCCGCCTGTATCAAAACCGTACACTTTACGACTATATCGGGTGCTTAGCGTTAACTCGGAGAAGGCTGCGTTCGAATTAATTAAAACTTTTATTACGGACTTTCAGAATATTTGCAGTCTTAAACGCCTATTGTGATGAGCAAATAAGTTTTATCGCATTACGCCAAAAGTCGTCTCTGGATACAAAGGGCCTCTTTGGCATCGCAATTGCAGGTGTACATTGCACGTCTCCCCGTAACAGTTGATATTTCAGCAATAATGAATTAGGAGAGAAAAATGAGAAAATATATCTTTGCATTTTTGATGATGGCTTTGTTTACCGTTGGAATTACGTTTCTGCTGCCGACCGGTGTTCAGGCACAGAAACGATATGTCCAACGCGTCGTCGATAGAAACGGCCGCGTACGCTACGTTCGGGTCGCTAAACCGAGTTTTTATCGCCGGCATCGCAATCGAACCAATCTGGCCATCGGTACGGGCGGCGGCGCATTGATTGGCGGTTTATTGGGCGGCGGGAAAGGCGCGTTGATCGGAGCCGGTGTCGGGGCGGGAAGTTCGGCTCTCTACACTTATAAATTGAATCCCAAGAAAAGAAAGTATTACAAGGTTCGCCGATATCGCCGACCTTAGTCCGGTCCTATCACTTAAGAAAGCCGTGAGAGATTATTCTTTCGCGGCTTTTACCTCGTTTGACAAACGCTCTTAGTGACAATAGAGAAGTTTTTACCATTGCCTCCGAATTACATTTACGATCGATTACCGATTGCAGCATTTACAAACCGTGCTAGCCGCCACAAAATTGATTTCCTTGAAGCTCTTCTCGTTCTCCGCCCTGATCGGTTCACGATTGATGGCATCAAAGTAGTCGTTCATCGCCCCGACCATCTTCATTTTTTCTTTGGAGTTGAGGTTTAGGAATCCGTGAAACACAATCATTACATTTTCGTCCATATTCTTTCTCCATCAATCTGTTTCGTATGAAAAAGCCTTAAAACTTCTTTGGCGCCTTTGCTGGTTTCGCTTAGCGATCTTTGTCATATAAATCCCGATATTTAAACCTAACGTGAGGCCCAAAGAATCACCAAGAAGATTAAGACACAAACAGTTAAACGGAATGCATTAAAGTGACTTCTGCGCCTCATTCTAATATGATTCTCGCCAATGAGTCGCTTTCTTCAAACAATATCTTTTTCAACCGCCTCGATCGCTTTATTGTCGGCGATCTGGATAGTAGTTCCGTCGCCATCAATATATTTTTGGTATTTTGCCGTAGCCGTAGGCGAGTGGAGTTTGTGGCTGGCCGGACTAGCTTTGCTCAGCATTGCAGCTAGTGTGATAATCCTTATTTTTTTCGGATACGGAAAATTTGCGCTGATTTCGCTGATCGCTGGAATTATAGCTTTGATCATTTCATTCTATCCGCTCGTCAGTGTCCTTCCGGTGGCTCGTGAGCATAATGTCTCGCTATCGCTTGCTCGGTATTTTGCCGGTTTAAAGATCGCCAATGATGCACACGCCGCGAGTGCATTTACCACCTATACGTTCGCGAATAATGACGGTATAGATATAAAACTAGACTTTTACCGACCGCCGATCGCTTCAAAAAACAACGGTGCCAGCGTTATCGTCGTCCACGGCGGATCGTGGAGCGGAGGCGTGCGAAACGATTTTCCGCAATGGAATGCGCGATTTGCCGAGAAGGGATTTACGGTTTTCGACGTGGATTATCGCGTTGCGCCACAGCCAAATTATTTGACAGCCACGGGCGATGTGAAATGTGCGATTCAGTGGGTTAAAGACCATGCGGATGAGTTCGGCGTCGATCCGGGACGTGTGGCTTTGCTTGGCCGCTCGGCGGGCGGTCAATTGGCACTGTTCGCCGCGTATGCCGCAGGCGACAATCGTATTCCATCGGCATGTCCCGAATCGCGGTCGAGCGAAAATGTCCGGACGGTAATTTCGTTCTATTCCCCAATAGACCTGCTGTGGGCATACGACAACCCTGCAAATCAACGAGTGATAGACGGGCCCGGAACGCTGGCAAACTTCCTCGGCGGCAATCCGCAGGAATCGAATGAAATCCGTGACCGTTTCCTGCTCGCATCACCGACAACTCACATTTCCGACTCAATACCACCGACCTTGCTAATCCACGGCGGCCGCGATCAGCTCGTGAGGCCGGAAAACATGCAGTTTCTCTCTGAAAAATTGACAACCGCTGGTATTCCGCACAAGACGATCCTGATCCCGTACGCGCAGCACGGGTTTGACTACAACATCAACGGGTGGGGATCACAGATCACCGAGTCTGTCATACTGGATTTTTTAAGCGAACATACTAAGGCCGATTGAGTTCTCGCTTCCCGAAATTGACCGCCAGCGACAAATGCCATCGGGAAAAGTGCAAGGAGCTATTTTTGCTCACTCGAAGGGCATATTTCTTCCCATTCCTGGACGCAAATGTGGCTCCGATAATCTTCCAAAAGATCCTTGAAAATGCTTTCGCCGTTGTCGCTATTGAAAAAAAATTAGGTCAAAGGATAGATCGTTTTAATACCATCAAACCTGGAAAAATCCTTATCGGCTGTCGCGATGGTCGCGTCATGTTCGATAGCGAGCGCGGCGATATGAGCATCCATTACTAATGGGCCTGCTGCCTGTCCGTTGATCAAGACCTCCCGGAAAATTTGCCAATGACGCTGAGTAGGAGATAGTATCTGCACCTTCGGCGAATCAAGCCATTCCTTCATCGTATTCATCGCCTCAATGAGATCCAACGGGATTGGGAAGATCCTGGAATGTGTAGAAATCCGCAGAAAAGCCGTAATAATGTGCCAGCTAAGGCCCAGCACTTCTTTTCCGGCTAACTGTTCTTCCAGCCAGCGCTTGGCCGCCGCATGCTTTGCCGCATCTTCGTTGTATGCGTATAGCAGGATGTTGGCGTCTACGATTACCATTTCCTATCGACGCCCTCGACTTGATCCAACAGTTCCTCGATGTTGTCGTAGTTAAGGCCCGGAAAAGTCCCCATTTTTTTACTCCGTATCTTCAAGGGTTTTTCTGTTGGCATCTCTCTCCGTGCGCGGAGACCCAACCGAAGCGTCTCGTTTACCACTTCCTTAAATGATTTCCCAGTCTCATTGGCGGCCTCAATTTTGAGTTGGTCGAGGATGTCGTCATTTATTGTTAACGTCGTTCTCATAATAACTGATTATACTATTTGATGCGATGGTGTCAATAAATAAGCATCATGATGCCCATATCAAGAGTGTTGCATTTTGGCACAACTTATTATTCCTGGGTCCTAGCCGGTTTTCGATTTTAACGCATGAACTTCCGGCGAATCGCCAACCCCAGCAACGCCGCTTGCAATGGTGCGAATATCTTTTCCAAGATTATCCAAAGTTCGCCCAAAAATGTCAGCGGTTTGCGGTATTCAATATTCTGTATATTTTGTTAAAATCTTAAATTATGTCGAATCACAAAATCGCTCTAGTTCCGCTTGCAACAGGATATTTTCAATCACCTGACCTTTTCTCAAGAGGTCGTAAAGCAGATACAGGACTTTTTGCCGAATCTCTTATTTATTACGATTCGGTTTATGTTCATGTTGATAATCCAGAACAATTTGCCAGTTTTATTAGTTTGCTTATTCAGCAAGGTTTATCATACGAAAAACTAATTGAACTTGTTGACGAAGGTGTAATTCGGTTTTTTAATACTGTCATGATTAGTCCATTTATGGGCACAGATCATCCTAAAATTATTACTTCTTTATATTCAATTCAAGAACAAGCAATGTTAGAACCAAACTACTTCTCAAAACGGTATCTTGAGTTTGAAGGTCTTAAAAACAGCTTTGGCGGTTTGAATAGTTTTGACTCAAAAACTTTCAATAAATTTTGTGAATTAGCAGAGAAGACTGCTATAACATTTTCAGGTGATAATATTGGTGATGATGTAATTGATAATGCTTACAAAGATTGTTTTAATCCAGGGCGTTTCAGACTAATAGCTAAAAGTTTGGGTCATGACTAGTTAAGTCATGGATAGTTGATAATTTTCAATAGAAT
>JAYSON010000109.1:0-3431 GCA_043722725.1 Chloracidobacterium sp. | reverse complement strand
TCAGGTGCCAAGACGTATGGGTATAGTACAACAAACACGGGGGAATAATTCAAAATGCCAGTCTCATTTTTATCAATTCAAAGAAATTGCCTTATCGCTTATACTTTTGCCTTAGTTGTTTTTGCAGGTGGCTGCGGCCAGCAACCCGAGAGCAGGGTTTATGATCCCAATTTAAACACTAACGCCAACACCAATTTCAATTCCAATTTAAACGCTAATGTTCCTGTTCCTAAAACGGAGACGGCAACCAAGGCGGCCTTGAATACTCCGGTTACCCTGCCTCTTTTGGATGCAGTTTTAGCCGATGAATCTTTTGCAAACGAAGCGAAATCTTCATTACAAGTCTCTGACGAACAGATGCAAAAACTGCGCGAAGCGTCGCGAAACGCCGTGCTTAATTTGAACCAGCAAGGATCCAGCGACGATATGCGCTCGACCAGATCATCAGTCGATAGTGCGAAAACGCAGGTTTATGAGGTGATCGGCCGTGAAAAGGGAGACCGCCTAATCGCGCTGGTTCAGCAGCGTGTGGCAGGATTGGGCGACGGGCTGGCAAATGAAAATCCAAATTCGGTCCCGACCGATACAAGGATCGTTGTCAACGCTCCGGCCTATCGTATGGATATTTTTAAAGAAGGCAAGCTTACGAAATCATATAAAATTGGTATCGGTTACCCGGAATTTCCGCTTCCGACCGGACTGCGAAAAGCAAATACGATAATTTTTAACCCCACCTGGACGCCGCCCGATGAGGCCTGGGTCAAAGGAAAAGTACAGGCTGGAAAAAAGGTCGAAGCCGGTAGCAAACTCAATCCGCTCGGACCGATCAAAATTCCTATCGGACTTCCCTCACTGATACACGGCGGAAAGTCTCCCGACCGCCTGGGCACATTTGCGTCGCACGGCTGCGTGGGATTAACCGATCCGCAAATTCAGGATTTTGCGATGGAGATCTCCAATCTTTCGAGTAAGCCGCTGACCATGCAGGCAATTAAAGATTACGCAAAAGCGAAAAGCGAGACAACCGAAGTTAACTTGGATGAGGCGATTCCGGTCGAGCTACGGTACGAAACGATAGTCGTGGAAAATGGAAAATTGAAGATTTACCGCGACGTTTACGAGCGAGGCACTAATACAGAAGAGAACTTGAAGCGCGTCCTGGAAACATTTGGTGTGTCGCTGAATAATCTGACGTCGTCGTCTCGCGAAAAGATTCTGGCAGGCCTGGAAATGATGGCCGTTGACGCCCAGGGGAGTCCCGTCGAGACTGACACGAACGCAAATTCCAATATGGCGTCCAGCAATTCCGCAAAAGTGGGAAAAGCTGCGAACTCTGGCGATGGGAAAGTCACACGAAAAATTAAAGGAAAAAAAGAACTTGTATTCGACCTTGCCGAGCTGCGTGGAAAGGGATATCCGGCGGCTGTCAATATGAAATAGGATGTCGTGTCAAGTTCGGTGATGAGGGACTGATAATGCTTTTAGGTGAAACCGGAATGTAAGGTACCCAATATTCGTAAGGCCCCGCTTTCGTGGGCGTTAATCCCCTAATGGTCAACCGGGTATCGAGGAAGCCTAAGTAAGTAAAATGCGGGGCATCGCTCAATATTGTTTGGAACCATCCATACCTATTTAGGAGGCAGCGAACGTTTGCATTTGCATATTCAATTACATCAAATGCGAGCATCGAAATATGGTGCGACGTGCCGGGCGGGGCGGCTGATGAAAATATTGATCCTTTGAGGTTGGTTCCAAAATTCAGCCCGCCGCTTTCCCAATCTATGACCTTGCGGATCTGAACGAGCACGGTGTCCTTACGGGCAGCATCCGCTTCTTCGGTCGAGATTTTTCCGAGCCTTACCCAATGATTCAGTGCTTTCAAGTATCGCGAATTCCAAATGCGAGTAGTATCGGAATAGGAACGTTTCCCTGCTATCGATCCGTCGAGCGGAGAGATACGCAAGCCGACTTTTCGGGCCTCTGCCTGAGCCTCAAGAAGCGCTGTCATTGCCGCCTCTTGCAGTTCGATCACGACGCCGTTCATAATCTCGGATTTTGACCGCAATTTGCTATGAAATTCCGCGACCTGTGATTCATTTTCAAAAATACAGCGGCCCGGCAATTGAACGGTTTCGGCGGCTGCAAAGATCGAGCCGTATTCGGAGAGCAGACGTAACATCACCCGTTCGTCGGCAATTGAACAGATACAGGCCGCCGACCGTTTGCAGGAGGCTGGCTTCGAAAACCTCGTTTGTAGTGTTCCCAAAAAAACGTCCGTCTGTTTTGGCTGTGCGGCAGCGAATGATGTCAGTGCGGCAAAGACCAAACTAAAAAACATCAATATGCTCTTGTCGGCCCGGCCCGAGTGTGAACAACCTTTCATATTTCGATCACCTGTCCGCCTTCCCCCCAAGCTCCCGGTCGGCCGCTTCTGCAAGCGACAAATACTCTTTTCGAATCTCGTCGAGTTGATTTTCATCCATTTCTTCGAGGTTCATGACATGGTTACGGGCACCTTTGATTGATCGGATCAGCTCGTCCAGCTTTATCTGAACGGCTTCGCCATCGCGATTCTGGGTGTTCTGGATGAGAAAAACCATCAGAAAGGTGATAATTGTGGTTCCGGTGTTGATGACCAACTGCCACGTGTCGCTGAAATCAAAGAACGGGCCGAGAAATGCCCAAACAACAATTATCAGGACCGCGCAAACAAACGTCAATGGTTTACCGGTAATCGTCGCCGCATGTTTCGCAAATCTCGTAAACAGAGAAGTTTTTGAGTCAGGCATGGTTAGTTTTCTTCAGTTCCGGACAGGCTAAACTTGGTAACAATAGCGGCGATGGCGTCCATATGTTTTTTCATATATTCGTCACGTTCGATGAACGGAACATTTCGTCTTATCTCATTATAGATCGCCCGTGTGCCAACGCCGAGCTTCTTATCAGAACCGATCTGCTTTCGCCGAAAATCGACGCCCTGAGCGGCACAGAACAGCTCGATAGACAAAATATCAGCCAAATTCGCAGCCACCTGCCGCAGTTTTAGCGCTGCGGTCGCACCCATCGAAACGTGGTCTTCGACATTTGCTGAGCTTGGAATCGTATCCACGCTGGCCGGGTGCGACAAAATCTTGTTTTCCGTACAAAGCGATGCCGCAGTATATTGCACGATCATAAATCCCGAATTCAGCCCGCCATTTTCCGTCAGAAATGGGGGCAATACATGTGCATTGGATGACTCGTCGGTGAGCCGCATTATCCGGCGTTCCGAGATGTTTCCGAGTTCGGTAAGCGCAATTGCCAGATAATCGAAGGCCAGGGCAAGCGGTTCGCCGTGGAAGTTTCCGCCGCTTATAACTTCAATCGACGCGGTGACGGGGAGAAACTCAGACGCTGAGAGAACCACCCCGTCTGCCGAAGAGGCATCCACC
>JAYSON010000108.1:0-6015 GCA_043722725.1 Chloracidobacterium sp. | reverse complement strand
GGTATTAGTTCTCGGAACCATCCGCGAGGACGTAACTGTGACCGCGACCCGGACGCAGATTTCGTCCGCCGATACCGCCGTGCCAGTCAGCATTATCGGCAGGGAAGAGATCGAACGAAAGGCCGTCAACACGATTGGCGATATCTTCCGCACGCTGCCGGGGACATCGACGGTTAATGAAGGAGCATTCCAGGTACGCCCGCGAATCCGAGGGCTGGACAGTAACCGCGTGCTCATCCTGGTTGACGGCGAGCGTCTGAACAACAGCCGTTCGTCAACCGCACAGTCCGGCGTTGAAACCGGCCTTGTTGAGACATCGCAGATCGAAAGTGTTGAGGTCGTGAGAGGAAGCGGTTCGGTGCTTTACGGTACTGACGCGCTGGCCGGAACGATAAATATCATTACGCGCGACACTCCGCCGAGACGTGAGAACGGATTCCGATTCGGTGCAACGCTCGATACATTTTATAGTTCGAATGAAAACGGGCGTCGCGGCAATCTGGCGGTAAATGGATCGAGCAAGTTTTTTGCTTTCCGCGTCGCTCAGTCACTTGAACGCTTCGATAATTACTTTACCGGAAAACCGGGCGGCATTTTCCTGCAGGACTTTCGCAATCGGAGCGGCACCATAACCGGTGAAGGGGAAGTGCTGAATTCGCAGTCGCACGGCAGTAATTCGCAGGCGACAGGAAGATTTTTCATAAACGATACGAACACGCTGCGTCTTAACTACGAACGCCGCCGTGCCGCAAATGTCGGTTCCGCGGGCTTAGTCGATATTTTCAACGCCTTTTTTCCTTTCACGAACCGCGACAAGGTAAGCGGCCGCTACGATGCCGCGGCTTTGACGAAAAATCTCCAACGCCTTTCGGTCAGTGGTTTTTACCAAACTCAGTATCGAAATTTTACAAATATCCTTACTGTGCCGCCTGCACCGCCGTTCTTTCCGGGAGTTTATCAATTCAGCGAAACCGTTACCGATACAAAAACATCGGGCTTCGATCTCCAGACGGATTGGACGCTCGGAAGCCGCAATAACCTGACAGCCGGTGCGAGTTTTTTCCGTGACAATAATCGCGATCGCCGTTTGGTTGTCACGGCTTCAACCCCTTTTTCGACGAATCGCAGATTTAATACTTCGCCGAGCGTTCCAAACGCCAGCCTTTCAAATATTGCGGCCTTCGCTCAGGATGAATTTCGCGTATCGAATCGTCTAAAGCTGGTCGGCGGAATTAGAGTCGATAATTTCAAAACCACAGCGGAACCGACGACCGGTTTTGCTCTGCCTATCCTGCGTCAGGATCAGATTGCGGATCTTCGAATTGGCGATCTGGCATCTGGGTTGAATGTTTCGAACACTTCGGTGACCGGCGATTTCGGAGCGATCTATAAGCTGACACGCGATGTGAATGTCTCCGCCCGGGTCGGAAAGTCCTTTCGCACACCCAATATTTTCGAGCTTTTCTTCACCGGAGCAGGTTCCGTAGGGGGCTTTGTAATTGGGAATCCGTATCTTAAGCCGGAAAGCGGGACAAATTTTGACACGAGCGTAAAGGCTCGTACGTCTCGTTTTTCCACGTCGGTTACTTATTTCAACAACTCATACAAGAATTTTCTCAATACCGTCGAAGCAAATGACAGCCGACTTTGCCCGATCTTTATCGTTAGGCCCGGCACTGTGTATGACGCTAATAATTGCCGGATTATCAGCTCACCGCCGGGGCCTGCACCCGTTCGTGTTTCTCAGACTCAGAATATCGACAGGGCACGTATTCAGGGCCTTGAAGCTGAGTTAGAAGTTCCGATTAAGATAAGCCTCGGCTATCTGACGCCAAACGGGAATTTCAGCTATTTGAGAGGTGACAATACGGACCGCAATGAGCCTCTGGACATCATCAGCCCGTTCCGTACTAATCTTGGTGTTCGTTGGAACAATTTCGGCAAGGCCTATTTCTTTGATTACAATGTGCGCATTGTGGGAAGGCAGAACCGGCTTTCTACGTCGTTCCTTCGGCCTGTTAATCAGGGCGGAAATGGCGGTCCGGAGCCAGGTTTTGTGACACACAACATGAGCGGCGGTTATTATCTCCGGCGTGAGCGGTTCAATTTCAACGTAAATCTCGGCGTTTCGAATCTTTTCAACCGTGCATACAGCGAACAATTTACGTTTTCTCCGGCCCGTGGACGTTCGTTTACGATCGGAACGACGTGGGAGATCAAATAAGTACTGTCGAAAAATGTGATGAAAAAAATGCTCCGTGGACTAGACGGAGCTGAAGGATTGAAGATGGGTTAATTGCGACCAGCCTTTTGAGCTGTATGATTGCCTTTCGCTATAGTTATTATTACGTAACGTGACCCATATTTTGTGTAGCCCCAAGCTACTCTGCTTATCGTTGCAACTAACGTGCCGTAGCTGGGAAGATTGACGCAAGTTATTTAGATAGAGTACTAAGCCGATCTTAGTTAAAGTAAGGCGTTACGCCCAAGCCCAGACTTAATACGGAAAAGTGTATTGATCCATACATAAAAAGTGACACAAAGAGAGACGTGCACGAATATCGTACCGCGTCTCTTCTGCTCGAAGCACCGTCGAGACTATTTGCTCTTGATGGCAACAAATGCCATATTCCCAACTCCCGGAACGGCCAGCATCCCGCTCATTTTCGCGCCCTCGATCTTTCCATCGAGTTGAATCTCCATCGGCTGGCCCTGAACGTCAGCTTTGATGATCGCCTTTACGTTGGTGCCGCTGACTTTACCTTTCTCCAGCATTCCATTGCCGAGGGCGGACGACGTAGTTCCGGCGAAATCGGCACCGTCCTGTTTGAGGTCAAGGTCGATCTGAACGATCTGTCCGCCCGCATCGACGGTCATGCTCCATTTGCCCGAAACGTTAGCTGCCGCTGCCGCCGACATATCAGCAGGTTTAGCCAAGATAACGGTCTTCGGATCGACGGTGATCTCGCCGAGACGCTTAGCAACCGCCGGTGTCATCGTTTCCTGATAACGTCCGCCTATATGTTTGGCAAGAAACTTTTCCGACGTTGCGATCATTGCCATGTTATTGACCGGGCGCGCAAATCCGTGGCCTTCGTCGGGTGCGACGAGGTATTCGACCGGATAATTCCGATCTCGAAGAGCAATGACGATCTGGTCGGCTTCGCGTTTATTGACACGCGGATCGTTCGCACCCTGCACTACGAGAAGCGGCGTTTTTATCTTGTCAGCCGAATAGAGAGGCGACTGACGCTTCATCTGAGCCAACCCTTCCGGAGTGTTGGGATCGCCCATTCGCTTGTAAAAAACCGTACGGATGGCCTCCCAGTAAGGCGGGATGGCTTCGAGCAGCGTCTGCAGATTTGACGGAGCGACGATCGCAACCGACGCGGCATATTCATCGGGTGTAAAGGTCACCCCGGCAAGAGCCGCATAACCGCCGTAGCTGCCGCCCATGATGGCCACACGCTTCGGATCGGCTATACCCTGTTCGACAAGATACTTCTTGCCCCACGTAATATCGTCCTGCATCTTCTGGCCCCATTCGTTGTTGCCGGCATTCAAAAATTTCTTGCCGTAGCCGGTCGACGCACGGAAATTCGGCTGCAAAACGGCATAACCGCGGTTTGCGAGAAACTGAGCATACGAATGATAACCCCACGAATCGCGTCCCCACGGGCCACCGTGGATGAACAGAACCGTCGGCAGGTTCTTGCCGTTCGAGCCTTTCGGGATTGTCAGGTACGCAGGAACTTCAAGCCCGTCCGACGATTTGTATCGAACAGCCTTCATTGGTGAAAGCGCATTCCGATCGAGTTTTTCACGGATCTGATAAAGACTCTTCAAATTCTTTGACTTGCGGTCGTAAAGCCAAACCGTGCCGGGATCGACGTCGCTGACGGTCGAGACGATCCATTTTGATTCGTCCGCCGTACTTGACTGAAAATTGATTTCGCGGTCGCCGACGCGTTTCTTTATGGAGTTGTAATCTTTTTCGAAGTTCTTGTCCTTCCAGTAGAGTCGTGTGCGGTCGTCTTCGTACGACGTAGCGATAATTTCGTCGGTTACATCCGAGAAGTTCGCACCACCGAAATCGACTTTCTTCAGCGGGTCGCTTTCTACCTTCTCTATTGCACCGGTTTCGGCGTCCATCAGCACGAGCTCGACGAGGTCGGCATCGCCTTTGTTCGTCTCCATGTAAACACGTTTGTTGTCCTTCTGAAATCGGATCGGCCCGCAAGTTTCGAATGCGTTGCAGTCATAAATCTTCGTTGCTTTGCCATCAGCGGCGATTTTCAGAATCTCGGTATCGCCGTTTTGGGCCGAGCGAACCGCCAGACGAAGCTTGTCGGCGTTATCAAAGATCATGCCCTGATAACGATCTTTGTTTTCACTAATTAACGTGCGTTCGCCGGTCGAGATCTTCACCTTATAAAGATCGTGCCAAGCCTTATCGCGTTCGTTGATGCCTACATAAATTGCGTCCGGGTCCGTTTCCGGCACGGCCTGTATCATTGCACGGATGCCTTTTGCGTCGGTGATGTTTCGGGCAGTAGGAACGTCCGAACCGGCAGCCGGTTTATCAGCCGGATTGACCGCATAGACGTTGAAGTTCTCATCGCCGGCTTTGTCCTGAACGAACAAAATAAATTTGCCGTCACGCGACCAAAAATAGCTGCGCACGGGCCGGGAAGTGTCCGCCGTCATCGGACGTGCCGATGCAAACGGAGAGTCGGTGTCTTTAACCCAGACGTTCATCGTGTCCTTGTAAGGCTTGATGAACGAGATATATTTGCCGTCCGGCGAAATTTGAGCACCGGCATATTCGGGGTTGCCGAAGATAAGCTCACGGTCGATTAACTCCGGTTGCTGTGCTGATGATCCGGCTGAAAATGCCGTCATTGTCACAAAAATACTAAGAGCAATAAATACTTTTTTCATAATGTCGGTTTCCTTTCCGGATAGATACGTTTTGCCTTCAAAGATTGTTCTGGTAAAAATACTTCAAATGTCGCCTGTCCAAGCTTTTTTGCGAAACTTTGCCTCGCTCCAAAAGCCTCTGATCAATTCGATCTGCGGATCTTCGCCTTTTTCGAGAAGCACTGTGATCACGTCGAAGCGGAATACGATGTCCTTCAGTCCAAAAATCCGACGGTAGATCCGTGCCGTGCGTGTGATCTGCCTCTGTTTTCTCAGACCGACGGCCGAGAGCGGTTCGGCAAATTCGGCTGACCGACGTGTTTTCACTTCGGTAAAGCAAAGCGTGTCGGTTTCCAATGCGATCAGGTCAATCTCCCCGTTCACCTGCACGCCTCTCGAATTCCTGCCGACCGGCACTTTGAAATTCGCCGCTACCAGTCGAAATCCCTGGCGGATCAGGAAGTCGGCGGCCATTTGCTCGCCTAATTCTCCAAGCCGCCTTGAGCTTTGCCAGTGAACGCGTTTATCCTGATTAATAACCGTGAGTATTTCCGACATTTCAAAGGGTAATATGAAGTCAGATTGTATCAAAAAGTTTTCGGCAATAGTAACGATCTTATGCACGTCGGTGCTAATAGTGTGTGGACAGGCGGCCCAACCGGCGAAGCCTGTTGTGCTGGGTCCGCTGCCTGCGGTCGTACCTTTTGAAAAGCCTGTGGTAAGCCGCGTCGATCCCGCTTCGCTGCCAAAGCCATATGCCACGGAAAGCGCACGCCGGAATTCGAAGCGCATACCGCAGCCTTCCGACGCGAAACTTTATGTTCCCAAAGGCTTCAAAATCAACGTCTTTGCCGAGGGTGATTTTCGAGAGCCTCGTTGGATGGCGTTGGCTCCGAACGGCGATGTCTTTCTTGCGGATTCGCGAGCAAATTCGGTGATCGTGCTGCGTGACAAGAACAAAAACGGCGTTGCCGGGGAACGCTTCGTTTTTTCGGACGCCTTATCGCAGCCTTTCGGTATCGCGTTTCACAAGGATTGGGTTTATGTTGCGAACACCGATTCGGTTGTGCGGTTCAAATACAAAAGCGGCCAGAC
>JAYSON010000107.1:0-3237 GCA_043722725.1 Chloracidobacterium sp. | reverse complement strand
ATCCCGATATCATCCGCATCACTGCGAAGCTGCGGCACTCCATCTACAACGATCTCGATAAATCTCGTCCGATAATGGCTCGCGCCAAGAGTTATAGGTTCCTGCGGCACCTTAACAAGACCACTATCGACCAATCGTTTTTTCAATGTATTAAAATCCGTTTTAATTTTATCCAGCGAACCGTAAGCAAGACAGCGGCCTGGATTGTTGCTAACGACAAAGGTGCCGTCGGAATATATTTTGGTGATCGATCCCTCATTCCAACCGGGATTTTTAATATCTCCGAATATGATGTGATCCAGAGATTCAATTGGATGGCCGTCTCGCTTCCGCAATGTCTTAAACTCACCAATTCTTATTCGGTCGCGGTCCGCACTACTCGATATGTACCATTGACTCAATTCCACCGGCAGACCAATCGAACCCGCAACAGTATCGGAATTGATGACTTCGAGTTTCCAGTTGTATCCAAAGGCGGGCCGCATAGGAGCCGGTACTTTTGAAAGCGGTACGATAAAAGTCTTTTTATCTTCCACCAGGATCTCACCGCATAGAGAATAGTCCTGTTTTTTCAGCTGAGGGCCCCGAAATCGCTCGACGGCGTACAGCAAAACGTATCCGTTATCGCTTCCTGCAGCCAAAGTTTTATCGTCCGGGCTAAAGGCAAGGCCGTGAATCGGCATATCACCGAAGGACACATACCCGACTTCAGTAGCATCTCTGAGATTCCAGAGGCTTATATCGCCGCCGGCACCATAATCACCGCCTGAGATTGCAAAAAGCTCGCCTGAATTTGAAATGCTCAAAGCAAAAAGACCGCTTCTAAAATTAGAAAGTTCTCCGAGTTTGTTCCCATTCTTAGCATTCCAAATTTCTACTGATTTCTCGCCAAAGATTGCACCTCCCCCGCCAATGGCATTGTTGCCGTCGCGGGAAATCTCACCGAAAAAACTGAACCCTTTCGGCTTCCACGTCTTTACAGTATGTCCACTTTCAAGGTCCAAAATTTCGACCATGTTTTCGCGAAAAAGATATACCTCTTTGTTGTCGGAAGCGAAGGATGCATTTATGAATGGGCCGTTAGAAGCTTTTCGAGCGAGGACTGAAGACTTTGTGGTCCGTAAATTGTAAACAATCACCTCATCCTCAGATGCATATAATAGTCGCGTCGAATCCGATGAAAAGCTTAACGACTTGGGCGAGCCTTTTTTTGAAATAACTGTTTTGAAGGATTTCCATGAACCGACGTTCCAGAGTAGCGTGTCTCCTTTCCAGTTCGCGATAGCAAAGAGCTTGCCGTCTTTAGAAAAACTTATTTGTTCGACATTGGAGCCTTCTTCCTTGCCGGTCGCAAGTGTAGCAATCAGGGACTGATCGGACGCATTCCAAATCATTGCTCCGCCCAGAGTGCTCCACCCGAAACCGGCCGCTATGAGTTTACCATCGGGAGAAAAGTCGACATCGTGAACCCGGTCAGGGGTTTGCAGCTTTGCCAGTAAAGCCTTTTGGCTATCCAAGGAATCTTGAGCGATGGCGATTGTTGTTACGACCATCGCGAATAAGACGGCGGTCAAAATCTTGTTGGCAGACTTATAAATCATAAGGTTCTACCTTGTAGATGCCTGTACCGAGAAGATGGTCTATTTTGAAACTAAAAAATTGATAAATCACTACAACTTCCACGAAGGTTGCGACTGTAGCAGATCTTCCAGACGCTGTTTGCCGATGCCGTAGAAAGATTTGATCTCGGCGATCTGTTTTGCGGCCTTTTCAGGATTCGAATGTTTCGGATTTCGTGTGCCGACGAGCATGTTGTTTTTTGGGGTGTGCTCGGTGGCGACGAATTCGAAGAGTTTTGTTGTGTAGCCGCTGCGTTCGAGGAGGAGCGAGCGGAGGCCGTCGGTTATTGTTTCGGCGGTGCGTTCGAGCATGATGCCGTGTTTCAGGATTCCGGCGAGCATTTCGGGTGGGGTGATCTGCGGGCGGATCTCTTTGTGGCAGCAGGGAGCGGCGACGATTATCTCGGCTTTTGCCGTTATGCCTTTGAATAGGGCGTCATCGGTGGCGGTGTCGCAGGCGTGGAGTGCGATGAGGATATCGACTTCGCCTGGATCATAATCGGCGATGGTGCCCTGGACGAACGTTAGGCCGTCGAATCCGCCTGCTTTGGCGATGTCGTTGCAGAGGGCGACGAGTTCGGGGCGTTGTTCGACGCCGGTCATTTGGATGTGGTTCTGTGGCACATTGGTATGATCCGATTCGAGTTGAACATCGTCCTCCGTAGAGAGAACCACCCCGTCAGCCGGAGCGACCACCCCGTCAGCCGGAGCGTCTGCCACCCCTCCTAAGACAGGAGGGGAGCTAAGATTTTGAAAATAGTCGTAGGCGGCGAAGGTGAGGTAGCCTTTGCCGGAGCCCATATCGACTATTCGGAGGGTCGGTTTATTTTGCAGCGACGAATTTTCAACCAGGCCGGCTAGGATCTCGACGAATTTGTTTATCTGCCGCCATTTGTCCTGCTCGGAGGCGCGGATCTCGCCGGTGTCGGTGGCGATGCCGAGGGCCTTGAGATAAAATGCGTTCGAATCGATAAGCGTTCGCTTTTTGCGGTCGTGTTCATTCGACGGCGGCGTAGCAAAGGTAGGTTTGCCAGATTTTACGCGTGAGTTGCGCTTGCCGATCTCTAGCTGAAAATCGCTCGCTGTCGTAAACAAATGGCCGCTGCGAAATCCCGATTCGAGATAATCCTTGGTTGCCCGAACGCCTTCCGAAGATTCGAAATTCTTCACGACATCCCGGGTTTCGTATCGAAACTGGAACAAAAGCCGCGGGCCTTTTTTTGTCGCGATCAGTCGGACGAATATCTTTTGCAGATGAGCCTCCGCGCCCCTATAATTGCCTAACGTCATTTTTACAAACGTTTCGGCGGCGAGGCTCTTTTCCAGCTCTTCGATAAAGTTGTTGATTTGTTCGGTCAAATGTTTGAAACGCCTTCTCTTCTTGTTTCTTCCTTTGCGATCTTCGCGAGCTTTGCGTGAAATTAGTTTGTCTCACGCAAAGCTCGCGAAGTTCGCAAAGAAAGAACTGTATTCGGGTTCTCGCACCGATAAGAATTACACAACCGAATTCGGATAGAATGCCCTTATCAAAGTCTCTAAACTCGGTTACATGATCAGCGAGCAAATAGATTGGCGATGGCGGGCGGTCGAAGCGAGGAACCCGGAATTCGACGGGGCG
>JAYSON010000106.1:0-6934 GCA_043722725.1 Chloracidobacterium sp. | reverse complement strand
CAAGGCATTCGAGATGCGCGAGCGGACGAGCGAAAACGAGAAGCTGTTTATCACGCTTATTTACCACCGCGTGGTGACGAACGATCTTGAAAAAGGTATTGAAGTAGGTGAGGTCTGGAAGCAAACTTACCCGCGTTTCTGGCGGCCGTATCACTCGCTTGCCGATCTTTACCTGGACGTAGGCGAGTTTGAGAAGGCAGTCGAGAATGGACGCGAGGCCGTCAGGCTCAATCCCAAGGTTGCCGCAACTTATTCAAACTACGCCGGCGGACTGATGTTCCTCAACCGTTTTGACGAGGCGGAGCAGGTTTATAAGCAGGCATTCGACAACAATCTCGATGCTCCCGAATATCACTGGTATCTTTATTGTATCGCTTATTCGCGCGGCGACGCGGCCGGGATGCAGAAGCAAATGGACTGGCTGCTAACAGGCAATTACGCGCGATGGGGGTTTGTCTTACAGGCCCAAACGGCGGCGCTTGCCGGGCAATGGCGCAAGTCGCGGGAGCTTGAGAACCGGGCTCTCGAAATAATGGAAGCCAAGGGCATGAAAGGATTGGTCGCGTGGGTATCCGTCAGATGGGCGCAGACCGCGGCGGCATTTGGCGATTGCCGGAGCGCGAAGGAGAATGCTATCCGGACGCTCGCTAACTCGCCTGACGCCACCTACTCGGGTTCGATGGCCGTCCTTGCGTTGTGCGGCGATTCAGCCCAGGCGCAGGCCAACGCAACTCGACTGGCCGCGCTTTATTCAAACGACACGAGGTTCAACGGTATTTGGCTGCCGTTGTCTAAAGCGGCGCTCGAATATCAACGCGGCGAACCGGCCCGAGTTCTTGAGCTGCTCGGAGCGACAATGCATTACGAAGCGGCCGCCGACTTTCAACCGCAATACCTGCGTGGTTTGTGTTACCTGCGTCTGGGGCGGGGACCGGAAGCCGCCAACGAATTCCAAAAGATAATCGACCGCCGCGGACAAGGCGAAGTCCTTGTCGCGACCGTCTATCCGCTCGCCCGCCTCGGTCTGGCACGAGCCGCCGCTATCACCGGCAACACTACGCAGGCCCGCAAATCGTATGAACAGTTTTTCGAACTTTGGAAAGACGCCGACGCCGATCTGCCGATTCTGATTGAAGCCAGAAAAGAGTTTGCCAAGCTGAGATAAAAAAGATGAAACGATGCCCAGAATGCAGGCGGGATTATTACGACGACACGCTGAGTTTCTGTCTTGAGGACGGAACGCCGCTCGTCTATGGCGTGCCTGCTGATGAACCGGTGACGGCGATCCTGTCAGAACCACCTGCGGTAGTGGATGGTTTAACGCGGCCGACCGATCAGCTTGGCGAACCAGCGACCCTTTTCCTACCTCGCGGAGCGGAGGCGGAGCCTCAAAATCTTGGTGAGCCTTCGGAAAGGCAGACTCTTTCCGCTCATCAGGCGGCGGAGCCGCAGGGGAAAATCGATGGTCGAAGCCGGCTGTTGCTCGCATTGGGTATTGCCGTCTTGCTTCTCGTCGTCGGATTCTTCGGTTATCGATATTTCACACCCGGCGGCGAGCAGATAACCTCAATTGCCGTACTTCCTTTTGAGAATAAAAGCGGCGACGCCGATTCGGATTATCTTTCCGACGGTATTGCGGAATCGCTCATTTACCGATTGTCGCAAGTACCCAATTTGAAAGTCAGCCCAAAGGAGCGTGGTATTTCGGTACAAGGGCAAAGAGATAGATCCGGAAAAGGTCGGAAGCGATCTCGGCGTGGACGCGGTCATGACCGGGCGAGTGGTGCAGCGAGGCGACAGCCTGACGATCAGCGTTGATCTTGTCGATATTCGCAACAACAAAACGCTTTGGGGTGAGCAGTACGAGCGGAAAATGTCCGACGTTCTGGCGACGCAGCGCGAGATCGCAACGACAATCACCGAAAAGCTTCGGCTAAAGCTTTCGGGCGAGGACAAAAAGGGTTTGACCAAACGCTACACGGACAGCAACGAAGCATATCAGCTTTATCTGAAAGGACGATTTTACTGGAACAAGCGCACTGCGGAAAACGTCAGGAAATCCATCGAACTGCTCAAGGCGGCCACCGAAAAAGACCCGAATTTTGCACTGGCTTACGCGGGATTAGCCGACTCGTATGTTGTGGCCTCGACATACACCGGCGAGCGTGCCAGCGAGACAATGCCGCAAGCCAAAGCCTATGCAGAGAAGGCGATCGAACTCGACGGCACGCTTGCCGAACCTCATGCATCGCTAGGACTGGCCACATGGTTTTTTGATTGGGACAAGGAAACGGCTGAAAAGGAATTCAAGTTGGCCATCGAATTAAATCCGAACTATCCGACGACGCATCATTTTTATTCGCGTTTCCTTCGAGGGCTCGGACGGACCTCCGAAGGATTCAAAGAGATAAAACGGGCAGAAGAAATCGACCCCTTGTCACTTATTTTTATCAATAACGTGGCCGAGAGTTATATCGATCTGGGCGAATTGGATTCCGCGGAAATGGAAATCAAACGCATGACCGAGCTTGATGCCAATTTCTGGGCCGCGTATCAAACTTTGACGTGGCTTAAAGCCAAGCAGGGAAAATACGATGAAGCCCTGGCCGCAGCTCAAAAAAGTATCGAACTTTCGAACCGGTCAAATGCCGCTCTCTCGCAATTGGCGCACGTTTACGGCAAACTCGGCCGGGTAGCTGAAGCAAAGGCGGTAATCAAAGAACTCGAAGAAAAGTTTGTGAACAAGACGGCGGACGGCAGGGACCTTTCGGTTGCCTACGCCGGCCTGGATGATAAAGACCGCGCCTTCGAGTGGCTCGAGAAGGCTTTCGGGTATCGAAGTTTTCACCTCCCCGGGATACGGCTGGAACCGCTGCTCGAATCGCTCCACGGCGACCCGCGATGGAAGGATTTGGAGCGCCGGATAGGCTTGCCGCAATAAAATTATGAAACGATGCCCTGAATGCAGGCGGGATTATTACGACGACACGCTGCTGTATTGTCTCGACGATGGAAATGCGCTGCTCGAAGGCCCGGCGTCTGTTGATGAACCGGCGACGGCGATCTTGTCAGAACCGGGAACGGTAGCGACTGGGTTCCGGCCAAGTGAGGCACCTACCAAGCCGCATATAATCGCGACCGATCAAACCGCTATTTTTCGCACGGGAGCGGAGGCGGAGCCTCGGGAATCTTTGGGCGACCTTGCGGAAAGGCATAGCCTTTCCGCACATCGGGCGGCGAAGCCGCAAAGCCAAAGGAATAAGCTGTTGGCGATTTTCGGTATTGCCGTATTGCTTCTAATCGTCGGGTTTTTTGGCTATCGCTATTTCGCTCCAACCAAACAGATCGAATCAATCGCCGTGATGCCGTTTGTCAATGAAAGTGGTAATGAGGATGTTGAATATCTCTCCGACGGAATGACCGAGACGTTGATAAAAAGTCTGTCGCAACTACCGAATTTGGCAGTTAAATCGAGAAGCACGGTTTTTTATTACAAGGGCAAGGAAACTTCGCCGAAGAAAATTGGCGAGGAATTAAATGTGCAGGCCGTTTTGTTGGGCAGAGTTGGCGGGCGCGGTGACGATTTGAAGTTGAGTCTCGAACTGGTCAATACGCAAACTCAGGACGTGATCTGGAGCGAGCAATACGACCGCAAGCAATCTGACCTTGTTTCGCTGCAAAGCGAGATTGCCAAAGACGTTTCAACTAAACTTAAATTAAAACTTTCGGGCGCGGACGCCGCTAAGGTCGAAAAGAATTACACTACAAATCCTGAGGCGTACAAGCTGTACCTGCAAGGACGATTTTATTGGAACAGACGCGAAGAAAAGGACTTCCGAAAGGCAACTGATTTTTTCAACCAGGCAATTGCTCTCGATCCTAATTATGCTCTCGCTTACGCGGGACTTGCTGATACACACGCTCTGCTCTTCAGTTACGATTTTGCTCCGGTGACTGAAATTGCCGTAGCCCGTGACTATGCTAACAGGTCTTTATCGCTCGACAGCAGCCTGGCAGAACCGCATGCTGTCCTTGCACTGACGTCGGAATATCTATACGACTGGACTGGTGCCGAACTCGAATTCAAGCGTTCGATCGAGCTCAATCCCAATTATCCGACGGCTCATCAATGGTACGGTGAGATGCTTACCTGTCTCGGACGGTTTGACGAAGCTCTTGCTGAGCACCGCCGATCGTTAGAGATCGATCCGCTTTCCCTGCCGCTCAACTGGACTTACGGCCGAGCCCTATACTTCGCCCGCCGTTATGACGAGGCACTTATACAGCTCAAGAAGGCCGTAGATCTCGATACTAATTTTGCCAGAACCCATCGCACTTTGGCCGAATACTACCGGTTAAAAAAGGATTTTGGAGCGTCGGTCGAAGAGAGGGCTAAATTTTTTGACTTGAGCGGTAACCCGGAAGCTGCCGCTTTGGTTCGACAAGTCTTTGCAAAGGAAGGCTGGCCCGCCTTTCTGCGTCTCTCGGCATCGAACCAGACGCTTAATGACAACCTCTGGGTGCGGGCAAAGGCTTACGATGAATTGGGTGAAAGGAACGCGGCTTTTGCAGAACTGGAAAAGGCTTATGCAAACCGGTCGACTTCACTTTTATGGCTCAAGATCGAGCCGGGGTTTGATACCTTGCGCGACGACCCGCGCTACAAGGATCTGCTGAAACGGATGGGTCTGCCGGAATAGAATGTTATGAAACGATGCCCGGACTGCGGCCGCGAATATGACAATACAATGATGTTCTGTCTCGACGATGGGAGCGAGTTGCTCTATGGCCCGGCATCGATGGATGAACCCGCGACGGCGATCCTATCAGAACCGCCTGCGTTAGCAGACAGTTTAACTCAACCAACCGCTCACCTTAATGAACCAGAGACGGCGGTTTTCGCACATCACGGAGCGGTTTCAAGTACCCAGCATCAACCGTCCCCTACTGCAGGAGGTTCTGAGTTGAAACCTCGAAGTGTCGACAAACGGTATTTGGTCGCATCACTTCTTCTCTCAGCCATTGTTCTCGGCGGGTTCTTTGGCTATCGATACCTAAAACCTGCGGACACCGGGCAGATAAATTCCATCGCGGTTCTTCCGTTCGAGAACCGAAGCGGAAACGCCGACACCGACTACCTGTCGGACGGCATCGCAGAATCGCTGATATTCCGGCTATCTCAATTGCCGGATCTCAAGGTCAGTCCCGTTAGCTCGGTCATTCGGTACAAAGGCAAGGAATTTGACGCGAAAAAGATCGCAGCCGAGCTCGGTGTAGGGGCCGTCATGTCAGGCCGGATGACGCAACGTGGGGATAATCTGACTATCAGCGTCGAGCTAATCGATGTCGCTAATAATGAAATCCTCTGGGGCGAGCAGTACGACCGCACGATGTCCGACCTGCTGGCGACGCAACGCGAGATAGCGGCCACGATCACCCAAAAACTGCAATTGAAATTGTCGGGCGACGAAAAGGGCCTGACCAAAAAGTATACAAGCAGCAGCGAAGCCTACCAACTATGGCTTAAAGGCCGTTTTCATTTTGCCCGTCGGACAAAGGACGACATGAATAAGAGCATTGAGGTCTTCAATCAGGCTGTTAAGCTCGATTCGAATTTTGCTCTGGCTTATGTCGGCATAGCGGAATCGTATTCCACGATCCCGTCGTATCCTTACGCTTCTCCTCAGGAATGTGTGCCCCAGGCCAAGGCGGCTGTTGCGAAAGCGCTCGAACTCGACCCCGATCTTCCCGAAGCCCACACAGTCGCGGGAATGATCGCCGCTACCCACGATTGGGATTATCCGCTGGCCGAACGTGAATTCAAACGATCCCTGGAACTCGATCCGAATCTCGCCATCACGCATTATCGCTACGCGTGGGTTTATTTAAGCCCGCTAGGACGGCATGACGAGGCCGTCGCCGAGATGAAAAGGGCGATGGAACTGGAACCGTTGTCAATTCAGCAAGGCGCCAATTTCGCCGCCGTTTTGATGTACGCCCGCCGGTTCGACGAAGCGCTCGAGCAGGCAAAGAAAACGAACGATCTCGACCCGACGCACGTCGGCGCTCTGGCTTGGCTGGCGCATGCCTATAACGCGAAAGGCATGTACAAGGAATCACTCGCGGTATCGGAGAAGGCCCAAAACGTGACGTCCTACCAATCCCGCGCTCAGCGAGGCATTTCCTACGCGATAGGCGGCCAGCGTGATGAAGCGATGCGGATAGTTAATGAATGGAAAGAAGCGGAAAAAGAGGGTTACGCGATGGTCTATTGGCTGGCCGCCACATACGCCCAGCTCGGCGACAAGGACTCGACATTCGCCGAACTCGAAAGGTCCTATCAACACCGCGACTGGTTCCTGCAGCGACTAAAAACCGACCCCTTCATGGAACCGCTCCGTGGTGATCCGAGATATAAGGAAATGCTCGAACGCCTGAATCTGCCGGAATAGAATTTATGAAACGATGCCCAGAATGCAGGCGAGATTATTACGACGACACGCTGCTGTATTGTCTCGACGATGGAAATGCGCTGCTCGAAGGCCCGGCGTCTGCGGATGAACCGGCGACGGCGATCTTGTCAGGACCGGGAGCGGTAGAGACTGGGTTCCTTCCGAGCGAATTTCCGACCGTCCAACTTCAAAACCCCGCCACCACAGGTGGTTCTGAGCGGTCAAAGCTCAAATTGTTGGCGGTCGCGACGATCGCGCTTGTGATGGTGATAGGCGGAATCGGTTTCGCGGTATATAAATTTTGGGCTAAGGCCGATAAACCATTGAAGGCGATGAAGATCGAGCGGTTGACTACCAACGGCAAATCTACTGCCGCCGCCATTTCGCCCGACGGCAAATATGTCGTGTACAGCGTTGATGAAGGCGGGCAGCATAGTCTATGGGTGAGGCAAGTACCCACGTCGAGCAACATACAGATCGTT
>JAYSON010000105.1:0-5904 GCA_043722725.1 Chloracidobacterium sp. | reverse complement strand
GTCGCCGCCTTATCGATTCGATTCCGTTTTATTTCAAATCCAATTCCCGGCCCTTCCGGTGCGGTTATTGTTCCATTCGTACTAACTTCAACTTCGGGTTCGATGATGTCTTCGTGCCAATATCTTTTCGAAGCGGAGACGTCGCCGGGCATTGTATATCCCGCCAGGGTTGAGATGGCGATGTTGTGGGCTCGGCCGATGCCGCTTTCCAGCATGCCGCCGCACCAGATCGGGATTCCGGCTGGGCGGCAAACTTCCTCGATCTGCATGGCTTGATTAAAACCGCCGACGCGACCGAGCTTTACATTGATAATGCGTCCGGCTTTTAGCTCAATCGCCTTGCGCGCGCCTTCGGGTGATTTTACAGACTCATCGAGGCAGATCGGTGTTTTAATTTCACGCTGTAATTTCGAATGATCGAGCATATCGTCGTGCGCTAGCGGCTGTTCGAACATCATCAACTCGAACTCGTCCATGCGTTTGAAGAGGTCGATATCTGCAAGCGTGTACGCAGAGTTTGCATCGCCCATCAGCAAAATATTGCCGAACTTGTCACGCACTTGCTTAATTACGTCATAATCCCAATTCGGCGCGATCTTGATTTTTATGCGTCGGTAACCAGAGTCCAGTTCTGTCTGGATCTTTTCGATCAATTGCTCAACCGAATCCTGAATTCCGATCGACACGCCGCATTCGATCTCGCGATTAACACCGCCTATGTGCCGCCACAGCGGAACGCCGAGTTTTTTGGCTTCGAGATCCCAGCAGGCGGTTTCAATCGAGGCCTTTGACATTCGATGTCCGCGGACCCATTTCATTGCATCCCAAACATCCGCGGCCGCGCCGAATTCCTTGCCGACGACCATTGGAGCGAGAATCTTTTCAGCCGTGATCCACGCCGAATCAGTCCATTCGTCAGAGTAGCCGGGCGTTTCCCCACACGTCATCTCTCCCCAACCTTCCGACCCATCCATGTCTTCGACCCGGACTAGAACGATCCGACGATCGTATGTCCGGCCAAAGCTTGTCTCAAAAAAATGGACGAGCGGGAGATTGATCTCGGTGAGTTCTATTGATTTGATGTTGAGCATGACGACAAAAACAATAAGATTAGTTATTGTCGCTGCGAATTGCAATCAGAGTAATAGCTATGCGTAATCGCTTAACTGTTACTCGACAATTTCGAATTGTACAAATTGGGTTACGGTTTTTCGCTTTTCCTTCGCTAGATTGTCCGTAATGACGATCTGAAGCACGTATTCGCCCGCTTTCATTGTGGTACCAAGACCAAGCGAAGCGGCATAATTAATTGCTTTCGGATCGTTTTGAGCGGCGGCAGCCAATACCGGCTGCGACTTCCCGTCAAATATCGGCTTTCCGTCCAAAAAGAGCCTGACCTGCGAAGATAGATTTGCCGGTGCTACGGCGGTCGTTTTCGCATTAAAAATAGTAAATCCATAGTTCAAAACCGTTCCTCGTTTGAATTGTCTTAAAGAGGTGTCGCTTAGCGGGTTTGATTCAATATCATTCGCGGCAATGCCGCTGTTACGCTTATTCCAGTTCTCGAGCGAGATGTTTTCAAGCCCGACGCCCGAAAGTGTAAGGCGATTTTTCTTCAGATTCGGCACCTCGACAAACTGGTTGGCCGAACCGACCTTTTCGGTTGCATGGTCGCGAAGCGCGACTCGCAGTTGATAGGCACTCGGTTTCTTCATCGGAAACGTAAAGTCGTATACGAATCCGTTCTTCAAAAACCTATCGTAAACGTCTTTCCTGAGACTCATTGTGTAGGTCTTAGAGATCTGATCGACCGCTGCTCCGTTGTCTCCAAAGCCGACAGCTAGGACGTCGAAGATCGCCTGTTTCGAGCCATCCGGCCCATCTGTGAAGGTCAGGTCTTTCGCCGCTATGTGAAGCAGCGAACGGACAAATGCTCCTTGGCGTTGATCGCTGCCAAATAAAGCATTCAGCCGCAGCGATATGTCATTGACCGCAAACGGCGAGGTCAGGGCGGTCAACAAACGCTGATTACCGGTTTCTTTCGGCCTGCTAATATTCTCATCGCTGACGCCGAAAAAGCCGCTGCGGTAGCGAACGCGCGCTCCGGGACGCGTTACCCGAACGGCCAATTTGTTGAACCTTCTCGTTTTGGGATCGAACGTATCGGCATCGGGTTCGTAACCGACCAGATAATAGCTTTGATCGTCGAGAATACGGCGAATGCCTCCGGATAGATCGTTGTTATTGATGATTGCAAAGCCGCCCGTTTCACGGGCCAAATATTGAAGGCCGTCCTGCGTGTCCGACAGCTCTTCGCTGCGGTTGTTTTGCGCCTTTTGGATCTCCTCGACTGATCTCCCGCTCGTGTTGTCGGCGGCAGTAATCCCGGTCACCTGCAAACCTCGGGCATCCATTGTATAAACTACGACCGACGCACGATTCGCCTGATCAATGAGCCTGCGCAGCGAATTCAAAACCCGGCCCGATTCGATGGAACCACTCGCATCTTTTGTAAAAAGTTTGAAGCCGTCCGAAAGGAGCATGACGGATTTTCGCCCGGGCAGTTCCGCCATTCCACGAACGACGTAATTGACCGCGCCAAGAGTCCCGGTCGCAAAGACACTTTGACGAAAATCGTTGAACTCCCTTTCGATTCCCTCTGCTGTTCGTTCGCCGGGATCAGGTTCGGCCTCAGGAGCTCCGGTATCGATCTTAGCCTCAAGCGGAGCGAATGCACCGATGCCGCCGGCCCCGATCGAATTCCACTTCACCTTTTCGATGGCCGCGTAAAGCTGCCGCCGGTCGGTTGTAAATTGCTGGAGCGCTCCGATTCCAGCTCCCGTGCGAAGGATCGCCACAAGATCACCGTCCTGCATCTGTTCGTCAACAAATTTCTTCAGCGCACGCCGTACGTAATAAGTACTCTCGAAGGAAAGCGTGAGGTCGTCCACTACGAGAGCTATTGTGCGCCGCACCTGTTCCGGTTTTATGGTTGTAGGCGGCAGACGGACTCCGGCTGTATTGTCTTTTCCTTTTTCGACAACATCCCGCACATTCGATATAAAAGTGAAATTACTGATATCCTGCTTTTTCCCGTTCTCGTAAATTTCGATCTCATCACGCCTCAGATCGGCGAAGATCTTGCCGCTTTTGTCAGTAACGGTCACATCGATCTGAATCAATGCGGTGGTGATTTTGACCACATCGGCGTCATCAGCGGGCGGTGTCCGAGAGGGAACAGAGACTTGGGGCGATGAGTTCACGGCAAGTAAAAACGCGAAAAAAAGAATAGGGAGTAAACGTTTCATTTTAAAATTAGTCCTGACTAGCGAAATGTCTTTGTTATCATATTATGGTTCGTTATACTTGGAAAGCTTTTTCGACAAAGCAGAAACCGCATTCTTTTTCGCATCAAAACACCCAGGAGATAGAATATTCCATGCTTCATAGATTCGTTTCTTGTTTTGCAGTAGTTGTTTTTGTTTCGGTACTGTTTAGCGTCGGGTGCTCGGCCCAACAGACGGAGGAGCAGGCGCTCGAGTCGCTGCGGCAGTTGACGAAAGACGGCAAACTACCGCCGGAAAGCGTTGTCGCGAATTTGGAATCGCGGTTTTCCGGACAACGTACGGGAGCTTTGGCAAAGTTACTGAGAGGCCGGATTCGATACGAAACGGGCGATTTCGCCGGTGCGGCGGCGATCCTGAATTCGAACGATTTCCAGCAGAAAACGAACGTTGCCGATTATGCATTGTGGCTCCGGGGAAAATCGCTCCAGCAAGCCGGAAATCATACGGAAGCTATGATCGTGTTTTCGAAGCTTTTGAAGGATTTTCCGACCTCTCTGCATTCATCTGATTCAAGGATTCTATGGGCAGATTCCGCGACCCGATCGGGTCAAGCGGCGGCGGTTCCGGATTTTCTGCGGGTCCTGGATGAACAGAACTCAGGACCGGCTTTGATTGCTACGGCACAATCATATGAAACCCAAAATAACCAATCAGACGCAATACGATATTATCGTCGAGCTTATTTTTATGCGGCAGGTTCAGATGCCGCCAAAGAAGCGGAAGCGAAATTAACCTCAATTGCGCAGAATCTCACGCCAATGAATCGAGAAGAAGCGCAGGTAAAGGCTGACAAGCTTTTTTCTTCTAAAAATTACGCGTTGGCGGATAGAGCCTACGCGGATCTTGTCCAGAATTTTCCGGCGGCGGGCACGGCGGCGGTTAACTTCAAGAGAATTGTCACCCTGTCAAACCTCAAGAAAATGTCCGAGGCAAGAACAGTATTTAATGCGATCCCGGCGACCGCGAGCGAAAAAGAAGAGGCGTATTACCAACTCGCAATAGGCTACGCGAAAACTAGGTTGTGGGCGGATGCACGATCAACAGTTGAGGAAATGCGGCAGAAATTCCTTTCGGGCAAATTGACGCCAAAGACATTCGTGGAGGCAGGTTACGCCGCCCGCGATGCGAAAAATAAAGGCGAAGAAACTTATTTTCTAAGCACCGCATTGATGTTGTTTCCGGATGCGATCGAGGTGGCTGGTGCACAATTTGAATTGGCCTGGCTTCAACATGAAGGCGGCAATTTTGGCGAAAGTTCGCGGATGTTTATCGAACACCTCGCCCGTTATGCCGAAAAGGACACGACCAACCGCGGCAAGGCTGGCTATTGGGCCGCGCGCGATTCCGCACGGGCAGGTAAGGTCGCAGACGCCTGTGCGTTGTATGAAGGTTTGATCCATCGTTACTCGGCAAACTGGTACGGATACCTCGGGATGCAGCGACTGACTGCATTAAAAGGCCAGAGCCAGTGCCGAACCCAAGGCGCGACCGGGCCGTCGGTGCTAAAGGCAGTTGCGAATCTCAAAACGATTACAATTGCCGCAGAAACATCGACATCGAAAGAGCTTGAACCTGCGGAAAAAAGTCAGCAGTTAAGCGTGATCGGTCTATTCGATTGGGCGATCAACGAACTGGAAGAAGCGAAAAAGACAGCGAATAACAGCCCGAAGATCAATCTCGCGCTGGCTAAGCACTACCGTCTAAAAGGCGATAACGTCAACGCTTTGCGGGCGTTGGCCAAGAGCTATCCGGATTATTCGCAGATGTTTCCCGAAGAAATGGGCCGCGAGGAGTGGGACATTTTCTATCCGCTGAGCAATTGGGACCAGATCTCAGCTTGGGCAAAAAACCGAAATCTTGACCAATATCAAGTGGCCGGATTGATCCGGCAGGAATCTGTTTTTAATCCGCGTGCAAAATCTCCGGCGAACGCTTTTGGCCTCATGCAGCTTCTAATCCCAACCGCACGCTCAACCGCCAGAAAATATAGCTCGACGGCCACAATTTCAGGCGAATCGCTTTTTCTGCCCGCTCTCAATATCGAACTCGGCACCGCTTACATGCGTGACCAGTTCGACAAATTCGGCCGCATTGAATACGTCGCCGTCGCCTATAACGCGGGGCCCGGCCGCGTGCCGCAATGGCGTTCGACCCTGCCGATCGAGATCGATGAGTTTGTTGAGGCAATTCCGTTTAAAGAAACCAAAGGTTACGTTCAGGGAGTGATCCGCAATTCGGCACAATACCGCAGGCTGTACGACGAAAATGGCAACTTTAAAGCGAACGTGGGAGCACGACCGCTGCGCGGCGAGATCGATTCGAAAACAAGAGAGCAGTTTGCGGCCGAGTTTCCGGAAGTGGTCTTCGATGACCAGAGAGCGTCGGAATAGGCCGCGTTTTTGATCCCGATTGCGTGTCTGACACGTTCGCACCACAATTCGCAAATTCGCAAAGCAAACCCGGATACGATCGTTGGGTGACAAGTATCTTAAAGATCAAATCGAAAAACTTTTCCTTCCTGCTAGTTTTTCAATTCCTTCTTACGGCTTCTTGCTGC
>JAYSON010000104.1:0-8313 GCA_043722725.1 Chloracidobacterium sp. | reverse complement strand
GATTTTAACAAAAAGCATTTTAAAAAGCTGTCGAAGGCTGAGAGAAAAATGCCGCGTGCGATTGTTGTTGATATCGACGAAACGGTTCTGGACAACTCGCCCGCACAGGCATACAGTGCGAAAAACGGAGTATCATTTAACCAAAAAGACTGGTACGCATGGGGAGAGATGCGAAAAGCAAGGGCTGTGCCGGGTGCGGTCGATTTTCTGAATTACGCCGTTTCCAAGGGCGTAAAGGTTTTTTACATCACGAACCGCGACGAGATGCAAAAGGCGGCGACCGTCGATAATCTCCAAAAAGCCGGTTTCAACGGCGTCACTATTGATAGCGTGATGCTCCGTACCAAAGAATCGAGCAAAGACGCCCGGCGTGCGGTTGTCGCGGCAAAATATCGGATCGTGCTTCTCGCCGGCGACAATCTTGATGACTTCACAAGCGCGTTCGAACGCAAATCCGTCGCCGAACGGTTTGCCGAAACCGACAAAGCGAAGGACCAATGGGGCAAAAAATTCATCGTGCTGCCAAACGCGATGTACGGCACCTGGGAAAACGCGGTTTATGAATATCAACGACTGACCGAAAACCAGAAGGCAGAAAAGCGTGCAGCCGCGTTGGAATTGCCTTAACTCAAAACTCTTAGAAATCACCAGCGTCAGAGACGCTAATTTCACATGAAAAGATTGCCCGCGTTTTTTCTTTTTACTTTTTACTTTTGCCTTGGTTTAAGCTTACAAGCTCAAACCCTGACCGTCCGCGACATTATGGCTGAGCCGTCCATCGCCGGGATGCGTGTCGAGGGCGAGAAGCTGTCGCCGGACGGGACGAAGGTGGTTTTTCTTTGGAATGCCGAGGGCAAAATGCCTCGCGACCTTTACCGTGTTGCAACCGGCGGCGGAATACCGGACGTGATTTTGCGAAACAGCGATCTCCCCGTGCCAACGCGGACGCCTCAGCCGGAAAATAAGCTTAACTACGGCGTCGAGATCCGTGACGATTTTGTAAAGGCCCGCGAAGACCAACTCGGCGGCTTCGAGTGGTCGCCCGATTCGAAGAAGCTGGTGTTTACCTACGGCGGCGATGTTTATGTGTTTACGTTAGGGGAAAAGACGGCGAAACGATTCACGAAGACTCAATCTCCAGAATCGGGTGTACGTTTTCTGGATAATGAGCGAATTCTGTTCACTCAGGCCGGCAATGTGTTTGTGATGAACACGTCCGATCCGACGCTGACGCAAATTACAAAGGAAGCCAATCCGGCGACTTTTATTTCGGTGGGAAATATTACTTAAAATAAAGCCGGTACACTTATAGCCTACGTAGTCTCGGACAGCTCCAAACAGCGTGCTTTGGTTGTGCCGAATTATCTTCCCGAGTTTGTAGGTTCAAGCAACCCGCGGCGCGGATGGTCGGAGCAGAAATTATTCGTTACACCGGCCGATGGCAGCCGCGATACACCGTTCGAGATCAAGCTCCCAAAATCCGAAGGCGTCAGCTTTTTTCGCCGGATGGTCTGGGCCGCTGACGGTCGCAGTCTAATCGTCGACCGCGTCGATAAGGACACAAAACGGCGGCAGCTTTTCTATATCCATAATGTCGGCAGTAAGGACGAACAGACGATTCTCGTAACCGAGGAAACCGACGACAAATGGCAGGCACAGCTCTCGGTCATTTTCGAGCCGAATCCAAAGGATGCGAACCAGCTTTTCTTTTGTTCCGAAAAAGATGGCTTTAGTCACATCTACCTTGCAACGCTCGAAAAAAATACGCCGGAACCGAATCCGACCGGCGTGATCCGGCAGGAAAATCCAACCAATCCTGGATATTCGTCGGATGTGAAAATTACGCAATTGACAAAAGGAAATTGGCAGGTTGAATGGGCAAAGTGGGAATTTCAAGGGAAGTACGTCGTTTATTTGTCCACCAAAGAAAATACCTCTGCACGGCAATTTTTCATCACGGCCCTCAATGATCTCGAAGGAAATAAGTGGTCATTTGCTCCGTGGCGGCTTCCGAATTCTCAGTCACATATGGGGATGAAGACAAATCCGCAGATGGAACGATCTACATTGCTGTTTGGTTATTCAGAATGGAATAAGCCGGAAGAATTGATTGTTTCGACCGATTTACACAATACGGCTTTGGAAGGATTAAGTCGCCAATTGACGCAGACGGTACCCGACCGTTTCACCGCAGTGAAATGGAACGAACCGAAATTCATTGAAATTCCTTCCAAAGACGGCAAGAAAATTCCGACCAAATTCTATCTGCCTGCGAACTTCAATAAAAAGCAAAAATATCCGATGGTTGTTTTCGTGCATGGTGCCGGCTATTTACAGAACGTCATCAACGGCTGGAACAACTATTACCGCGAGTTTATGTTCAACGAGATGTTGACGCAAAAAGGCTATGTTGTCCTCGACATCGATTATCGCGGCTCGGCGGGTTATGGACGCGATTGGCGGACGGATGTTTACGATTTTCTTGGTGGCAAGGATTATGACGACCATATCGATGCCATCGATTATATGGTCAAGAATTACGCAGTGAATCCGGCAAAGGTCGGTGCTTACGGCGGAAGCTACGGCGGATTTATGGCCGCGATGCTGGCCTTGCGGGCGCCGGACAAAATCGCGGCGGCCGCGGCGCTTCGGCCGGTGATGGACTGGAAGAATTACTATGCGTCGTCGCCTGTTTACACGGCACAACGGCTTGGCTTCCCTGACAAAAATCCCGAGGCGTACAAACGCAGTTCGCCTATATCGTACGCTGAAAAACTCGAACGGCCCTTATTAATTTTGCACGGAATGTCTGATGATAATGTTCATGTGCAGGATTCGGTGCAGATGATCGAAAAGCTTATTCGCCATCGCAAAACAAAATATTTTGAAGCGATGCTGTATCCGTCGGAAAACCACGGGTTCGTCCGACCGGAAAGTTGGACGGATGAGTATGAGCGTATTTTCGCTTTCTTCGAAAAACACCTAAGATAACGGACAACTGATAGTGGAAAATGGATAATGGAAGAAGTTTTTTCGATTTTCCGCAGTCCATTTTCAGTTTTCCATTTTTATGCGCATACTTGTCACCGGCGGTGCCGGTTTTATCGGCTCGCATCTTTGCGAAAGGCTTCTTACTGAGGGGCACGAGGTTGTTTGCCTCGACAATTTCTTTACCGGCAGCAAGGCGAATATTGTTCATCTTTTGGACAACAAGAGCTTTGAACTGATCCGTCACGATGTGACTGAGCCAATCCTTCTAGAAGTCGATCAGATTTACAATCTTGCCTGTCCGGCGTCGCCCGTACATTATCAATACAATCCTGTAAAGACTGTAAAGACGAGTGTTATGGGCATGATAAATATGCTTGGGATGGCGAAACGGGTGAAGGCACGGATCCTTCAGGCATCGACTTCCGAAGTGTACGGCGATCCGCTCGTCCATCCGCAAACCGAAGATTATTTCGGCAACGTCAACCCAATCGGCTTGCGAAGCTGCTACGATGAAGGAAAGCGTGTCGCCGAAACGTTGATGATGGATTATCACCGCCAAAATGCGGTCGATACGCGTATCGGTCGTATATTCAACACTTACGGCACGCGGATGATGGAGAACGATGGGCGTGTGGTGTCGAATTTCATCGTTCAGGCCCTTCGCGGTGAGGAATTAACGATCTACGGCGACGGCAGCCAAACGCGATCGTTTTGTTATGTCAGTGACCTTGTCGATGGCTTAATAAAACTGATGAACGCCGAGGCGGATGATATTCATATGCCGGTCAATATAGGCAATCCCGGCGAGTTTACGATGAACGAATTGGCTGCCCAGATCGGCAAGGCGATTGGGACTGAGATCAAGATCAGGCACTTGCCGCTTCCGGCCGATGATCCGAAACAGCGGCAGCCTAACATTGAAAGGGCGAAAGCCTTGTTAGGCTGGTCGCCGACTGTGCAGTTGGCGGAAGGATTGAAGCAGACCGTTACCTATTTTGATGATAAAATAGCAAAATAAACAGAAGTTATTATTTCCACCTTCGATAAAATATGAACGATGAAGATCGTGTTGGAAAGATAGAAAAACGTGTAGATCGCGGCGAAAACCGGACTAAATTGATTGAGCAGGCGATTCTGCAAATGAAGGACTTGCTTATTAGCCACGAAGGGCGGCTAGACGATTTTTCAAAATCAATCCGGGAATCGCGCGAGGATTTTAATTTTAAGCTGAATGCCGTGATTGACCTTTAATTGGAAAACGAAGCTGGATCGCGTGAAACGAGAATAGATCTAAGAGAATCCATTAACGAGCTTAGAGAATCTATCAGAGAACTTAAGGAATCGTCCACGGAACTAAGGCTAGCCTCGGAATCGCAATTGACCCGCATCGAAAAACTCGAAAGCAAATAGCGCATTATGAAAATTCTCATTACAGGCGGAGCAGGTTTCGTTGGAAGCCATCTCGCCGACAAATTGATCGGGCAGGGACATGACATAACTGTTATCGACGACCTCTCGACCGGACAATATTCGAATGTCGCTCATCTTGAAGGCGGCGACCGTTTTCGGCTTATTATCGAGACTGTGTTGAACGAAAAGCTGATGGAAGAGCTCGTTCGTGAAACGGACCACGTTTATCACATGGCAAGCGCTGTCGGCGTAAAACTGATAATGGAACATCCGGTGAAGACGATCGAAACGATCTTCCGCGGAACGGATGTAGTGTTGGGTTTCTGCTCACGTTATCGGAAACGCGTCTTGATACCAAGCACATCCGAAGTTTATGGAAAATCCGCTACGGTTCCATTTAAGGAAGACGACGATCTTCTCACAGGTGCGACAGACAAGCATCGTTGGGCCTATGCCTGTGCTAAAACTCTCGATGAATTTCTTGCCCTAGCACACTGGAAGGAAACACGTTTGCCGGTGGTTGTAGTCCGCTTGTTTAATACCGTAGGGCCGCGCCAAACTGGCCAATACGGAATGGTTGTACCTCGGTTCGTTGAGGCCGCTTTGAAAAATGAAACTATCGAAGTTCACGGTGACGGCACTCAATCCCGATGCTTTGGCCACGTGCTCGATATTGTCGAAGGGCTAACCAATCTTCTGGATAATACAGCGTGTTTCGGCCAGGTGATCAATCTCGGTAACGACGAAGAGGTCACGATAAAACAGCTCGCTGACAAAGCGATCGAATCGACCGGAAGCAGTAGTAAAATTCGCTTTGTTCCGTACGCAGAGGCTTACGGAGAAGGCTTCGAGGACATGCAGCGGCGTGTGCCTAGCCTCGAAAAGGCCGGACGGCTTATTGGTTACAAGCCAACCCGGACGCTCGCTGACATCATCAATGATGTAGCGTCCGAGTTCAAAAATAATTCGGTTAGCCAATAGAGACATGGTGAAAATTGATTTAAGAAAAAAGACTTTGTTGTATTCGGGGGTTCTTCTGTTATTAACACTGAGCTTTTTCTCGGTCGTTTCGGCTCAAACCGGCGGATTGAAAGGCAAAGTTCGCACCAGTAGTGGATCTGGAATCGCGAATGCCAATGTAACTGTCCGAAAAGACGGAAAAGATCTCAAAAGCGTAAACGCCAACAGCGGCGGAAATTTTGTGATCGAAGGCATTGACCCCGGAAGCTACAATCTCGTTGTCGAAGCAAAAGGGTACAGCTCCGGAGCACTTTTTAACGTTGAAGTAAAGAAAAACAAGCTGCGCGATCTCGGTGACAGGCTGATTCTGAATGTGGATCAAGGTAGCCAGGTTATTTTGAAGGGCAGTGTTTTTTTTCGCGAAGGAACCAGCATAACTGGAGCAAAGGTTGAGGTTGAAAAGATCAATTCGGACGGCTCGGCGAGACGCATTGGCAGCACATACACCAATGTAAGCGGTGAATTCACTATCCGCCAATCCGAGGCATCGGCAAAATTCCGCATAACAGCTAGGTACAAAGGTGTATCAGGAACTAAGGAAATTGAGGTCGAGAATGCAGCGGTTTACAGGCTAGCTATTACTCTGGATATTTCGAGAGCGGATAAATAAGAGAATGACTCCAGGTATTGTTTATATCGTGATTTTGGCTTTTAGGACAGTGACCGGCCGCTCGAGTTCACTTATCTTGCTCGTACTGTTCGGGTTTAGTTCAGCTTGTTCCACGGTCGGATTTAAGTCTTAACCACGCAGGAAGATGAACAGGAACAGAACAGGCACAAACAAGGCGGCAAAATTTTCTTCCGGTATTTCCTTGCGTCAGCAGAACCTAGTTTATAGTTTCCGAGAGCTCTTCTGGAAGTTGTTGAGACTGAATGTCCCGAGCGTCCGCGACGATCAATGGGAATTCTTCAAGAACAATCGTGTCGGCCAGTGTTTGCACCCAATATGTTCCGGCGCTCGGGAATACAACGTTTACAAAAAAGCTCACATTATCCGTGAATCCTCCCGGTGCGAGATCAATCGGCGTTGCCTGGGATGAAACAACGAGATTTGTCCTGTCAGGCGACAGAATTCGCACTTCCGTCTCATGGCTGCCTTCGCCCATCCAGTGATTGATGACCGCAAACTTAATCAGCGAAACGGGCAACTTCTCGACCATTATGTTTTGAAATATCCCCATCAGCGAGATCTTGTTTCCCATCTCGATACGGACGTCGTCACACAGCAGCGTGTATCTCAGAGTCAAATTCTGTGTTTCCATCATATAGAGCCAATTCTTGCTTCGTTTATAAATATCCAATGCGGACGGAATTTCATCTTTTAGGCCGCGCCGTTTTTCTTGAACCAAGCGAGCAGTTTTTCCATGCGTCTTCGGACGATTCTTTATTAAAGCTGTCGCGATAGTCGGCGTGAAATCCGTGTTTCGCATTCGGATAGACGATGATCTCCGAGCCTGATTTGCCTTTCTTTAACTCGTCTGCATTCGCTGGACGCTATTCAAAGGAATTCCGGCGTCCAACCCGCCGTAAAACCCGATCACCGGAACCTTCAGCTCCTTTACATGGTCGCTCGGCGTGATCGGCTGTGCCTCGCTAGCGGGCGAATTCGGCGTCGGGGTGAGGAGCCCGTACCATACGACACCAGCGTCCAAATTCGGGTTGTACGCCGAGTAAAGCCAGACGATCCTTCCGCCCCACAAAATCCGGTGATCGAAAGTTTTTTGGTGTTACCACTATTTTTGCAGCCCACGCGACCGTCGCGTTATTCCATAAAAATTCCCGTATAAAGCTATGTCTTCGATTTTTACTTTTCCTTAGCCATTGGTCAAGAGTATAATCAAGACTTAGACTCACGATTTTGGAACTTTGTACTAATCGATTCACGACGGTTCCGAATAAGCGTTCTCAATATACTTATATGTTCTAAATTTCTTGGTTTGGAATCGACATGCTTTATTACGTTTTAATCGGTCTTTGTTTGGCTCTCGTGGGTGTTGCCGGTTTGCAGTTCATGTATATGTTCTACATCGACCGCCTCGACCGCGAACGCAAGAAGCGGCTTGTCGAATTGGAGCAGCGGTGTAAACAGCTCTCGTCACGGCTCGCCGCAGCGGAATTTAGGATTGCCGAGCAGGATGAAGTGATCGAAGATCTAGATGTCAACACTGACCAGGACGAAGAGGCTTGGGCCGATGTTATTGAAGAAGGTTAACGAACGCTTTTGAATTCAACGATAGTCGCACCCCAACCGCCGGAAAACTCGTCGCCCGACTTAAAGTCTTTCACTAATTCGCTTTCGCTCAAGACCTTTCGCGTGATATCTCTTTGGACACCGATCCCCTTGCCGTGAATTATCCTCGCAAAACGGAAACCCTTTGCACTCGCCTCAGCCAGATAGCATTGAACAACAGCCTTTACATCTTTCGGACGAAAAGCGTGCAGGTCGATCGAGTCGGTGATCTCGAGATCGACCGGCTCTGAAAACGGAATTTCGAGCCCCAAAGAGTTGTTGTCGTTCATTCGATTCAAACATTCGAGGAGTGCAGACGACTTTCGCCGTCTATTCAACCTCATCTGGATTTCGCCTGTTGATATTGAGCAATGTCTTCCGGCGGTGTTACCTTCAGTCGGCTCTTGTCTCTGAATACAACGAAGCGTTTATCGTCCATTCGCCCTTCCGCATGTCGAAGCTTCATCGTAAACGTCTTGTTGTCCCCGACACCGTCGACCTGCAGCGGAAGCACTCCCCAAACGTCGCCGGTAGATCTCCACACCGTATAAAAACTCTGATCGTATTTATCGAAGGCAAGTACCAATATGCCGTCAAAGTCTGGTTCGACACCGTCGATCTCTTTAACTTGATTCGTACGCGACAAAATCACCCAATTCCCC
>JAYSON010000103.1:0-1872 GCA_043722725.1 Chloracidobacterium sp. | reverse complement strand
GTGATAGAGGGCGATCGTGTTTTCTCAAAAATGCGTTACGAATCGGGCGTCCATCGCGTCCAGCGTGTACCGCAGACAGAGACTAGCGGTCGCATACATACATCGGCAATTACGGTAGCCGTCCTTCCCGAAGCCGAAGAGGTCGATGTTCAGGTTGATCCCAAAGATCTTCGCGTCGATTATTTTTGCTCGTCTGGCCCTGGCGGACAGTCGGTAAACACTACGTATTCCGCCGTCCGATTGACGCATTTGCCGACAAATGTCGTCGTTTCGATGCAGGACGAAAAGTCGCAAATCAAAAACAAGGAAAAGGCGATGCGCATCCTGCGTGCACGCTTGCAGGAATTGGAAGAGCAGCGGCAGCATGATCTCGAGGCCAGCGAACGTAAATCGATGGTCGGCAGCGGCGACCGCTCGGAAAAGATCCGCACATATAACTTCAAGGAAAACCGCGTCACAGACCACCGTATTGGACTCACCGTTCACCAGCTCGATCTGGTGCTGGACGGCCAGCTTGACGAATTTATCGAAGCGTTGACGACGCATTACCAAACCGAAAAACTGAAAGCCGAAGCAGTCGGTGTATGATAATAAGCATTGTTTTATTTCTTCTTTTGCATTAGATTGCTTTTATGGAAACGAGATGTGACATACTCGGTCTGCTCGAAAATCAACGCGAATCTATCCGCCGATTCGGCGTTCGGGAGCTCGGCGTTTTCGGCTCTTTTGCAAGAAACGAGCAGACACCCGACAGCGACGTGGATGTGCTGGTCGATCTTGAAAACCATACCTTTCACGCTTACATGGATCTTCTTTTTTCTCGAGGATTTGCTCGGACGAAAAGTTGATCTCGTTATGAAAGATACGATAAAGCCGATCATCAAGAATCGTATTTTAGCGGAAACCGTGTATGTCTCGGGACTATAGTCTATATTTAAACGATATTCTCGAATCCTGCGAAAAAGTTCGAGCATATATCGCTGATTACGACTTTGAGAAATTTTTTGTTGATGAGAAAACAATTGACGCTGTGGTAAGAAATCTGGAGATCATCGGTGAGGTCGTCAAATGCGTTCCTTCTGAAATGCTCTCGTCTCAGCCGCAAATTGAATGGAAGCGTATACGTCGCTTTCGCGATATCATCGCTCCTTACTATTTTAAGGTAGATCTGGAAGTAGTGAGGAGCATTACTCAGGAAGATCTTGCGAAACTTTCGCCTGACATATCTTCGATTTTAGCGGATCTTGAGAAAAATAAAACCTAAATAATGCCCGCGCCAACCCGCCTTTATTTGATCAGACACGGTCAATCTGCCGGAAACGCTGAAGGGCGGTTTGGCGGGCATGGGCCTACGCCGTTGTCGGATCTCGGCCGGAGGCAGGCGGAGTGTACGGCGGAAGTGCTTGCAAAAGAAGGCATCTCGGCAATCTATGCGAGCGATCTCTTGAGGGCAGTTCAGACGGCCGAGCCGCTGGCCGAATTGCTAAAGGTCCCCGTCAATGCGACTCCCGCATTTCGCGAACGACACGTTGGCGTTCTTGAAGGGCTAACGTTCGACGAATCAAAGGAAGAATTTCCGAAGGATTACTACGCCCTCGTAAACCGCAACATTCACCACGTTATCACCGATGGTGAAAGCTACCGAAATCTTTTGCGCAGAAGCACAGGACGCCTCTTGGAAATACTGCGCACTCACCAGGGCGAAAAGATCGCCATATACTCCCACACCGGCGCCATCTGCTTTCTCACGCTGCACCTTATGGGCGCGATTCACCGAACAACAAAACAAACACCCTGGATCGTCACGTCAAACTGCGGCATAAACCGCTTCGAGATCCGCGGCCGAAACAACGTTCGCGTCCTCGCCCTCAA
>JAYSON010000102.1:0-2070 GCA_043722725.1 Chloracidobacterium sp. | reverse complement strand
CCCCCGATATTTGATTCCGTTGCGCTAGAATTGAACTTCATTAGAGCAATTTTTGCGGTCATCGCAAAATCAGAATTTGCGGCTAACTATAATAGAATTTCCAACCTAGAATATATTTATGAAACATTTTTTACTTTTAACCTTGATTGTGGGATTGACCAGTGTCGCATTTGCCCAAAGCGCGGGTTCCACTCAAAAACCTTCTTCTCGCAATGCGGCTCAAGAAGGCGAACGGGAAAAATTCGATCCGCTTCGTGATTCCGCCGCCGATCTGCAAAACGCCGTTGCCGTCACACAAAAAAATGGCCGCCGGATAATTCTGGATGTTGGTGGCGAATGGTGCGGCTGGTGCCGCTACATGGACAAATTCTTTTTCCTGAATCCGGTCATTGAGCGTATTCGAAAAGAAAATTTCGTCTGGGTGAAAGTAAACATGAGCCCCGAGAACGAAAACAAGCTATTCCTCTCCGCCTATCCAGCCATTACCGGATACCCGCATCTTTTTGTACTCGACGCAGATGGCAAGCTGCTTCATTCGCAGCCGACCGACGTACTCGAATCGGATAAAGGATATGATCTGGCAAGATTCACGGAATTTCTTAAGGCTTGGTCGCCGGTGAAAGCGGTTGAGAGCAAAGAAAAAGTCGATGGCCCCAAGTAAAAGACTTGGGCAAAAGACGTCCCTAAATATGGTGGAATTCCATCGGCCTGTTTCGCGCCGCGAAATTTTAAAGATTTTTTTTAGTCGTAATGCTTACACACATAGTCTGCTGGAAATACAAATCCGAGACGACCGCCGGGCAGCGGCTGGATCACATTGGGAAACTTAAAGCGTTGCCCGGCATGATACAGAATATAGAGAGCTTTGAAGTCGGAGCGGATATTCTGCAGCTCGAACGCTCGTTCGATACCGGTTTGGTCGCGGTCTATCCCGATCGCGCCGCTTTGGATTTCTACACCGATCATCCTGAGCATTTGAAAGTTGCCGCATTGGGTAAACAGATAGCCGAACGTGTAATCTCGGTTGATTTCCTGTCAGAACCACCTGCGGTAGCGGGTGGCTGAACGTCGAGCCTCGAAAGTATTTATTACAAAGTGAAGATTGCCAAAAGACTTTTACTTTTTCTGATCGCCATCATCGTGCTGGCGCAGATTCCGTTTATCTACCGTCGCTATCAAACCGGTAAACTTGCGGATAAAATCAGTCAAATAGACTCCCAAAGAACTAACCTTGAGAATCCGAATTTCAACGAATACAAAGGCATAATTCACGCGCACACATCGCTTGGCGGACACAGCACCGGGACATTTGACGAATTAATCGCGGCGGCAAATATCAACGATCTCGATTTCGTCCTGATCACCGAGCATTGGTCGGAGACTTTCGATACATCGGCACTGACGCTCAACGGCGTTTACGGGAAAACGCTTTTTGTCGGCGGAAACGAGGTGGACACGGCGGATTCGGACCGTTTTTTGATGATTCCGGGAAGCGCGGATGCGGCGGGCTTTCGAAACGGTCCGACTGGTGCTTTTCTGGAAAAGGCTCACGGAGAGAATAAGCTCGCGTTCATCACGTATCCCGAAAAATTCAAATCATGGGATTCAAACTTCGACGGCATCGAGGTTTTTAGTCTTCACACGAGCGCGAAGAAGATAAATCCGCTCACCGGCCTCTTCGATCTTATCTGGTCATATCCGGCGTATCCCGAACTGACGCTCGCCTCGTATTTCGAACGCCCGGATGCCAATCTGCAAAAATTCGATGAGATAGCCGCAACGCGAAAGATCTCGCTTTTTGCAGGGACGGACGCTCATTCGAATATCGGATTTCACCTGTTCGGAGATGACGCCGGAAACAAATCAATAGACTTTAAGATCGACAGCTATGAGACGATCTTTCGCCTGGCTCGACAGCATGTCTTGATAGAAAAGGACAAGCCGTTTTCGCGGGAAAATTTGGTCGAAGCCTTGAGAGCGGGGAATTCTTTTCTCGGTTTCGATGTTCTCGGCGACACGTCCGGATTTTCGTTTACCGCCGAAAACGATAGTGTCAGAAGTATAGTCGGT